>JAUWPC010000119.1 GCA_030611815.1 Desulfobacteraceae bacterium | reverse complement strand
TTGAGGTGGAACTGCCAGAATTGCAACTCCCTTTTACCATCCTGTTTACAATCCTCGAGGGAAAACACGCAAGCAATGAGACGCATAAAGGGACTGTGGTCAAGATGCTCGACAACGTAGCGGAGATTCGGGCCGGTATCGCCGCCGACAAGCTGACAAACCTCAAGATCTCTGTTTCCGACTATGAAGGAAAGGAGATAACGACGGATCTCTATGCCAAAGTCACCAGAAAAGTTTCGGACAGCCCTGCAATTTTCAGGGTCAATTTTACTTCTATTCCACCCGAGGCCGAGGGCTTTCTGAAGGGCGTTATAGCAGAGGACAGGCTTTGTTGGATTTAAAGCTCCACACAAATTAGGACGAAATAACTGCCACATTTAAAATTTGTTTTTGGATTCATACTCTTAATCGTAATCCTAATCATAATCGTTTTGAGTAAGATTACGATTATGATTAAGATTATGAAATAGGGAAGTTATTTCGTTCAGGCTACTTAGCAATCTCCGTAGGAGTAAATGTTCATGAGTGCCCAGGATCGTGAATCATCTGAAGTCACTTCCGGTTTTACAGAACATTCCATAAAAGTATTGCTTGTTGATGATCAGGCCATTGTGGCTGAGGCTGTTCGCAGGATGTTAGCTGAGGAACCGGATATCGAATTCCACTACTGTCAGGACCCCGCCAAAGCGATTCCGACGGCATGTGAAATCTGTCCTACGGTTATTTTGTTAGATCTGATTATGCCGGATATTGATGGCCTTACCTTGACAAAATTTCTACGCGCCAATGAAAAAACCCGCGAAATACCATTGATAGTCCTTTCTACCAAGGAAGAGGCTGCTACAAAGGCGGAGGCCTTTGCCCTGGGCGCCAATGACTATCTCGTCAAGTTACCGGATAAGATCGAACTTATTGCACGTATCCGCTACCATTCAAACGGATACATCACTCTCCTTCAGCGCAATGAGGCATATGGGGCTCTTGTGGCAAGCCAAAAGGCCCTGACTAATGAGTTAAACCAGGCCGCAGATTATGTTCGCTCTCTCCTTCCGCCTCAACTTGAAGGGGATATCGAGACCGACTCGGAGTTCATTCCATCCACTTCCCTCGGAGGGGATTCCTTCGGCTATCACTGGATCGATGATGACCATCTTGCGATCAATCTGTTGGATGTATGCGGGCACGGGGTTGGAGCGGCCCTTCTTTCCATATCGGCAATTAATTCATTGAGATCTGAATCTCTTAACGATGTTGATTTCCACGATCCCAGCCAGGTGTTGGCCGGTCTCAACAAGGTCTACCAGATGGAGGAGCATAACAACATGTTTTTTACCATCTGGTATGGTGTTTATAATAAAAAACTAAGGGAATTGACGTTTGCCAATGGCGGGCATCCTCCTCCGATTGCAATAATAGGGGAATCACCTGAGACAAGCGAGACAGTGTTACTTGATGCCCACGGGCTTATTATCGGCGGTCTGCCGGGACAGAAATACGAAAAATCCAAGATTGCTTTCAAGGCATTTACAAGGCTATACATATACAGCGATGGCATATACGAAGTCACCAGGCCTGACGGTAGCATGTTGAAGTTGGACGATTTTATCAAAATAGTGAGTAAGCTGTCCCACAAGGGCGACGCCTCCCCAAGGGAGATAATTGAAGAAATCAGAAAGGCGCAGGGCTCGGACGTTTTTGATGATGATGTTTCGCTGATGGAAGTCAGATTTCTACGGCCCTCGCACTCATGAGTGTGCGTAAGAGGGACTTCACACTTTTTTGATTCCGAAAGTTTCTGTGCGTTTTGCACTGGATTTTATTGTTAGAGAATCAAGGATCCTGTTAATGCAGATCTGGAACGGTTGGGGAGATGAAGCAGTACAGATGAGTTTGCCTCCCGCCGCCATGCGGCTTCTGAGAGATCGGATAGGAGTCGGAACGGCGCAGGAGGACTTTCCCCTTGAAAAGATGATAGCCCGTGTTCCGGTTTCAAGCCTGCCCCACCATTCGCTGATAACAACGGACGCAAAGGAGCGTATTGTTCACGCCCATGGTCAGAGCCTGCCGGACTGGGTTGCTCTGCGAAAGGGCGCTTTAAAACATTTTCCAGACGGCGTTGCCTTACCGGCAACTACTGAGGAGGTCCAGGCTCTCCTCGGTTTTGCCCGGAAACACGACGTCATTATTATACCTTATGGGGGCGGAACAAGCGTGGTCGGTCACTTAGATGTCCCCGAGGGAAACCGACCGGTTCTCAGCCTCTCCCTTGAACGATTAAATCGCATGATTTCAATCGACCCTTACAGTAGATTAGCTACCTTTGAGGCAGGAGTCAGAGGCCCTGACCTCGAGGCACAGCTCAGGACGTACGGGTTTACTTTGGGGCATTATCCCCAGTCCTTTGAATATTCCACGTTGGGCGGGTGGGTTGTAACCCGTTCAAGCGGTCAGCAGTCTGCCTATTATGGAAGGATTGAAAATCTATTTGCCGGGGGAGAAATCCATACCCCGCAAGGGACAATAAAGTGCCCCCCCTTTCCTGCTTCAGCGGCCGGTCCTGATCTGAGGCAATTGGTGTTAGGGTCTGAGGGGAGATTAGGGATTCTTGTGAACGCTATCGTCAAGGTCTCTCCTATTTCCAGAAGAGATGATGTGTTGGCTCTCTTTTTCCCCTCGTGGGGAGATGCGGTTGAGGCTGTTCGGTCCTTAGCGATGGCAGATATACGCTATTCCATGATCCGGTTGAGCAATCCAACCGAGACAATGACCAACCTGGCCTTAGCTGGGAGGGAAAAGGTAGTTAACCTGCTCAGAAAATATCTCCGGTTTAGAAATATCAGTGATGACGGCGGGTGTATGTGCCTTGCGGGGTTTATTGGATCAGGGAAGCAGATTAGAGCGGCGAGACGTTTGGCATTCTCCATTCTCAAAAAGAACAGAGGTGTCTCGTTGGGCAAACCTATTGGTGAGGCCTGGAAAAAGAATCGTTTCAGGGCGCCTTACCTGCGCAATACGCTCTGGGATATGGGCTATGCCATAGACACTGTAGAGACAGCCGTAACCTGGGATAAAGTTACCGCAACCATGGAAGCCCTGGAGAAAGCGATTGCCGGGGGATTAGATCAGTGGAAGGAGAAAGTGCACGTTTTTTCCCACCTTTCCCATGTCTACCCGACCGGATCAGGCATATATACGACATTTGTATTCCGGATTGCAGAGGGCGTGGAAGAGATGCTCGCACGTTGGAAGGCCCTTAAGGCCTCGGCAAGCCTGGAGATTATTCGTGCTGGCGGAACAATCAGTCATCAGCACGGGGTTGGCCTGGACCATCGTCCTTATCTCGAGGCCGAAAAGGGGGCTGTCGGGATGGAAATTTTGAAGCAGCTCTTTGTCCACATGGATCCTGAAAGACGAATGAATCCCGGTAAGCTTGTTGATGGAGAATAAAGGAGAATATTGAACCGCAGAATATCGAACCGCAGAATATCGAACCGCAGAACATCCCCTCGTTCCCAAGCTCCAGTCCCCTCGTTCCCAAGCTGGAGCTTGGGAACAAGGAGAAAAGCCATATTGGTGGAAAATGACATAACGCTCGGCAAGGAAATCCTCTCAGGCATAGTATGGACGTGATTAAGATTATGATTAAGATTATGATTATGGGAACGCTTTTGAGACGTTCTGCGTCTTGTGTTGTTATCAAACCTGTTAACGGAAACGGCCCATGACACTCGAGGACCTGCCTGAAAAGTGGGATCTTATAATCATCGGTGGAGGAATCACCGGGGCAGGAGTTTTATCGGAGGCCTCATACCTGATTGAGGGTCTGCAAGACGCCTTTCCGCACCTAAATATCTCCCTGAGAGACTGTCTCGCTTCATTTGCAGGGTTCAGCCCCGTACTAACTAAGGGCAAGAAGGCCCCTTCCGAGGAATCCCGGGAACATGTCATCTGGGTCGATAACGGGCTTGTGACGACAACCGGGGGGAAATTCACCACGTTTCGGAGGGTGGCGCTGAATGCCCTGAAAGCGGCTCAACCCTTTCTCCCCTCAGCTCAATCCAAACCGCGAAAGAGTTTGCTTTTTTCCCCTGCTCCTTACAGAGCCGATAGAAATCATGATCTTTCGCCCCTTGGCTGGAGGCGGCTTTGCGGCAGATATGGGAAGGGTGCAGAGGAGCTGGTAAGCAGGGCCGCCCCGGAGGATCTCAATACGATTCCGGGGACAAAGACTCTGTGGGCCGAACTACCCTTTGTGGCGCGTCATGAACAGGTACGCCACCTTTCCGATCTCATGTTGAGATGTGTTCGGATCGGGCTGCTTACTCCGTCAGGCGGCGCCCGGCATCTGGATCGAATCAAGGGGCTGTGTGCACCGGTCATGTCGTGGGATGACGCGCGCTGGAAAAAGGAAAGAGATTCGTATCGGGAGTTGTGGAAAGCCAAATATGCCCTTCCGGAAGATTAGTGTAACCCTGATTGAGCGGTATTCAATCAGATGGCATTGGCTATAAAGTGCCTAAAGTTTGAAGTGCCTAAAATGCCTAAAGTTAAGGAAAATACGGTTCAGCTGTTGGCCGGATCAATTTTCTCTGACCTGGCCAAGAAGACAAGGTTTCTCAGGAGTGAATATGGAAGATAAAGATCTGATATTGGCCATTGATAACGGGACCCAGAGCCTCAAGGCTCTGATTTTCGATCTGGAAGGGAGGCTGCTCTTTAAGGAAAGGGTGCCGTTCAAACCCTATTTTTCAGAAAACCCGGGTTGGGCCGAGCAGGATCCTCTTCTTTTCTGGCAAGCCCTTTGTGATGCCTGTAATGGTCTGTGGCAACAGGGAGGAGTTGACAAGGAAAGAATTGCCGGGGTGGCCGTAACCACCCAGAGAGGAACCGTCGTAAACGTTGACAGGGATGGAAAACCGCTTCGTCCTGCTATCATCTGGTTAGACCAGCGAAAGACCTATGGATTGCCTCCTGTCGGTGGGATATGGGGGATTCTTTTCAAGCTCTCAGGCGTGAGCGGCACTGTTGCCTATCTTCAGGCTGAGGCCGAAGCAAATTGGATACGCACAAAACAGCCGGAGATCTGGAAAGAAACTCATAAGTTTCTGCTCCTTTCGGGATATTTGACATATCGTCTGACCGGGAAGTTCGTTGATTCCATCGGGTGCCAGGTGGGTTATATTCCTTTTGACTACAAACATCTCAGGTGGTCATCAGATTGGGACTGGAAATGGAAAGCAGTCCCGATGGACCCTGACTTATTGCCAAAGCTAATCCCTCCGGGCAAGGTCCTCGGCCAAATTACAGGAGATGCTGCCGAAGAGACCGGAATTCCGGTCGGACTTCCGCTGATAGCTGCTGCTGCGGACAAGGCGTGCGAGGTGATCGGATCTGGCAGCCTGGACCCGTCCATCGGTTGCCTCAGTTACGGAACGACTGCCACTATTAACGTTACTCATAAGAAATATATTGAGGCAATCCGGGTCATCCCCCCGTACCCTTCTGCTGTCAGGGGACACTATTCTATCGAGGTGCAGATCTTTCGTGGGTTCTGGATGGTAAAATGGTTCAAGGAAGAGTTCGGATATCCGGAACAGCAGAAGGCGGAAATGGACGGCATAGAGGCCGAGACCCTGTTTGACAGGTTAGTGGAAGATATCCCCCCTGGCTCCATGGGCCTGATGCTCCAGCCATATTGGACTCCTGGCATAAAGATGCCGGGACCGGAGGCAAAGGGCGCTATTATAGGCTTTGGCGATGTCCATACCAGGGCGCATCTTTACCGTTCAATCTTAGAAGGCCTGGCATATGCGCTCAGGGAAGGGGCTGAGCGGATAGAAAAACGAACTAAGGTCCCGATAAAGAGCCTGCGGGTATCTGGAGGAGGTTCACAGAGCAGGGTTGCCATGCAGGTCACAGCAGATATTTTCGGTATTCCTACGGCTAAGCCCTCTATATATGAGACATCGGGTTTGGGCGCGGCCATAGATGCGGCCGTGGGACTCGGTCTTCACAACGATTTCCAGTCCGCGATAAAGGCAATGACCCACATTGGAGAGGTCTTTGAACCGGATATGAAGGCCCATAAACTGTACGATTCCCTTTACCGTCAGGTATACAAGAAGATGTACAAGCACCTTAAACCCCTTTATGGTCGTATTAGAGAAATTACCGGTTATCCGGCTTAGTTGGATTGTTGATTGTTGATTGTCGATTGAACAATTCCGGTTTTTTTGGATTAGGTATTTATCCTTTTACGAGACCATCAATTTTCAATAGTCAATTTTCAATAGTCAATTTTCAATCGTAAATTTCTTAGGAGGTAATGATGAAGAGGATAAAGATGATTATTAGAATAGCTATTTTGCTTATGTTTGTGCTGGCATGTATTTTCACCGCATCGTGTTCAAAATCTCCATTGAAAGGGTGGAAGTACCAGCCCTATGAAAATAGGCCTCCAAGCTGGGAGAATGATATGGGTCGTCCTGACAGTGATGGCGGACAAGACCCCTGGTCTTAGGGAGAAAAGTAAAGAGATGAAAAAGCCTCTTGAGACCATTATACTGCGTATTGTCGACTCGGTAAACGGGAACAGACCACTCTCGGGTTTTGCTGCTGCTGATCAGTTTCGTCCGGAGGAAAAGGGAGACGAGGAGGTTGCGCGGAATCTCAATGCCGCTTTTTTGATCGTGCTTTCAGGGTCTGCACATTCCCTGTATGAACAGGCGGGTGAATACTTAGAGACCTTGAAGGGAGATAAGAGGTGGGCGGAGATCGCGCATTTCTACGCTGAGGGGGTCAGGCGGATTACCAAGGAGATTTCAGAGGCATGCCTAACAGATAAGGTATATAATCAGGCATTTGATGAAGCGGCTTCATGGAGTATTCGCCCCGGCACATCCTGGGGGGATGATGCCCGGGAGAAGGTCTGGAAGCTATTTTTTCCTGAAGGGGCCTGGTGTATCGGAGACCATAAAGAGCGGATAGGTGAACTTCGTAAAAAAAGACGCGTCCGTATCACAAGGTTGAATCAGAAGCCGGTTAATAACCCAGCATGTCAAATCCTTTTTATGTCCAATCTCCTGATTACGGTCCCGGATGACGGAGAGGATATCGATTCCCTGCCATATAGAGCCGATATGCTCCGGGAGTTGAAACAGATTGCTAAAGAAAAGCAGAAATACTGGTTTGACCACCCGATCCAGATCGGGGTAAAGAACGAACAAAATGAAGCAATATATGGACTCAGAGGCCTGAATAACGCAATGGCCTTTGAGAAGGCGCGTGGGGTTGTTAGGCCTGATGACAAAGGGACCTGTCTCTTGTCCGTATCGGTTACCCACGACGGGCTTCACAGGGTTGTCAAGGACTACCTGGGAGAGGTGTATGCTGGGACAGATCCATTTCCCCATCTTAACATACATCTTTTCTCCGAGGTAGATACTAAGCGAATCCTTGACGATATTATATTGCCGGGAGCAGAAAAATATTTAGGTATTTTTGGCGGCGATCCCATTAGAAGAGTATTTGGCGTTGATGGTGAATATGGCAGACACTACAGTTTCCTGAAGGCCATCTCTGCCTTCTGGCAGGTATTGGTCGATCCCGTGGTAAAGGGGTCTTTCAAGCTTGATCTGGACCAGGTCTTTGATGAGGAGGCCCTGGTTGCTGAGACCGGACAGTCTGCATTGGAACATTTTGTCACACCGCTGTGGGGGGCAGAAGGGATAGAGACGGAGGGGAGGGCCGTAGAGTTGGGGATGATGGCCGGGGCCCTGGTCAATGAGCGGGATATCGGTCATGGTCTGTTTACACCTGACGTACCGATCCCGGAGTCGGTGCCTGAAGGGGAGGCTGTTATTTTTTATAGCCCTCTACCCATGGCGCTCTCGACCCGGGCGGAGATGATGACCCGCTATGATAATGATATCCTGGACGGTGTTGAGACCTGTATCCAGCGGATCCATGTGACCGGTGGGACGAGTGCCGCCCTAATCGACAGCATCCGCAACCATCGCCCCTTTACCCCTACGTTTATCGGCAGGGCCGAGGATCAGGCGTATCTCCTTTGCTGCCTGTTAAAAAATCCCGACAAAAACCTTCGCTATCTCCATAAGCCCGGTCTGATAATGCGTCATGACAAAGAGGCGTTCGCAGGTCAGGCGATCAAGGGTGCAAAGCTCGGGCAGTATGTGGGTGATCTGGTACGGACCCTCTATTTCTCTTATTACGCCCGTGCCCTGCCATGGTCTGTAAAACAGACGAAACGTATCATTGACCCGTTCACCGGCTGTTTTGTCTCGAAGATCCCTTTCACCGTGGTCTATCTGCGCCTGGCCCTTAACCTTGCAGGGTTTTTTGCCCCGGATGATCCGGTCAAAAAAGAGGAAGGGCTGAAACTGTTGACCCTGTCTGTGGGTCGGCTTGAAGGCCTCATCAGAGATCTGGGCAACACACCTAACCCTCTGAGCGCAAGATACAGGGAAGAAAAGGAGGGGTGGGACATTTTCTATGACGTGCTCGACCGCATCGAAGAGGGCCTGGCCAAGGGCGATGATTTTTCCTTGGAGTTAAAGCAAAGGGCAATGGAGATTGTGGATGACTGTCTCATTCCAGTGGGGACGAATCCGGATAAACCGGGAAATTGAAGATCGAAAATTGAAGATTGTTGCAACTTCCTTTAATCAGATCTGATTTCAATTTTAGTTTTCACTGCCCAAACAGAAATAGAGCCTGAGCAAAGTGTAAATTGGCTTTGACTGGCTGTAAAGTGTAATAGAAAAAATTCCTTAAATATTCAATATTCAATCGTCAATATTCAATCCAGCCGCCTCTCTCATTCTTTCCCATATCTCATCCTTCCCCTGCCTGGTTTTTGCTGAAAAAACCACCGGCGCATCAGGAGAAATCCCGGCAAGCTCGCCGGCAATCAGCCCGGCCCGTTTCTTAGCCTGCTGGCGTGAGAGCTTGTCCGCCTTGGTAAGCACGATGATGGGGTGAATGTTATAGGATCGAAGCCAGTGAATCAGGTCAATGTCTCCTGACGCCGGGTCCCTCCTTATATCTAAAATCACTACGACCGCCTTCAGTGTTGGCCGTCTTATCAAATAGGTCTCCACCATCTCCCGCCACGATTCCTTGACCCTGGCTGGCACCCGGGCAAATCCGTAGCCTGGGAGGTCAACCAGATAGAGCGTTTTGCCGAAACGAAAGAAGTTGATGGACTGGGTTCTTCCCGGTGTGGAGCTTGTTCTGGCTAATTTTTTTCTGTTTACAAGGGTGTTGATAAGGGAGGATTTGCCCACATTGGACTTGCCGGCAAAGGCGATCTCCGGCTTGTCTGATACCGGATACTGGCTCTCCTTGAAGGCGCTTATAAGAAACTCGACGTCCATTTTACCGCAGGGCAAGGAACTGTTCGATCCTATCCAGCCCCTCCTTTATGTTCTCAAGGGAATTGGCATAGGAAAATCTGAGATACCCTTCGGCCCCTTTGCCGAAATCGATCCCCGGAGAGATCCCGACCCCTGCCTCTTCAAGGATCTCAAAGGCGAGGTCGTAGGAGCTTTCAGCAAGATGTTTGGCATTGGCTAACATGTAAAAGGCCCCTGCCGGTTCTACGGCAAGGCCGAA
>JAUWPC010000399.1 GCA_030611815.1 Desulfobacteraceae bacterium | reverse complement strand
CCCAATATCAGCCTCAATGTCTGATAATCAAACGGTTTTAAGGCGCCTCGATAGGCCGCCACGGCCGCACACCCGCAGCGGGAACAATCGGCATTATCGCCATAGGTGCAGGCCTTGGACTGCCCATCTGATTTGAAACAGCGGACCCTTTGGCTAACAGGACATGCTGAATAACTGTTCCATTTTTCAAAATCGCCTTTGGTTAGCAATTGGCGGGCCATTGCAGGTGTGAAGCCAACCTTCTCGCCATATTTTTTTCGTAAGTCGAGGAGCTGGCTAACCAACTGATTCCTCTCACTCAGGGGTATGAATAACCCCGAATCGTTTATCTTTTTGTCGGGAGTGTAGAACGAAAACCCAACACCTTTGATGGGAAGTTCCATCATTTCTCTCACAAAATCATCCAATCTCTCCTGATTCAATTTGGAGATGGTCATATGGACAATCGGAGGCTGGGAGGCCCTTTTCAGGTTTTCCACGGCCCTGTGGTAAACGCCATCTCCCCTAAGCATATCATTGAGGTCCTCAGGACCGTCAAGGGAGAGTATCCACTGCCCGTTTTCCAACTCAGGGAATCCGTTTACCCCGTTTGTAAAGGCTAAGGTCGAATCAAAGATCTTGCTTGCCGCCCTGCACATTTCCGGGCGGAGAGTCGGTTCGCCCCCGTACAGGATAGCAGCCCTCAGACCCCTTGCCCTCAGGTCCTTCAAGAAGGTTATCATCTGCCCATCGTCCAATTCAGGGGGGTGATCCTGTTTCCACCAGTAGCAGTGGACACATTTAAGATTACATCGATGGGTAATATCGATAGCTACAGTTGTCGGATGGCTCGTTAAGATCCACTTGGCAAGAATGATTAGCTTTGCAGGGGTTAATCGCATGGCGTAAGGGTGTTGAATTTTCCTTCATATTCATTAACAAAGCGCTTTATCGCCCCTTCATCCGCAAAGCTGTAATACCTGTTATTCCCTATGATGACGTGGTCAAGGACCTGAATTGTCAGCAGTTTGGCTGCCCAGACCAGGTCTCTCGTAAGTCTTTGATCCTCTGGTGAGGGGGTTGGATCACCTGAAGGATGGTTGTGAACAAACACGAGGGACGCGGCCCTATATTCGAGTGCCATTGAAACAATCTCGCGCGGATAAACTGCGCTGCCGGTGAGACTCCCATGGAAAAGATCATGATCGGCAATAAGCTCGTTTTTACGTGAAAGGAAAAGGACTTTGAAGATCTCCTTTTTCAGGTCTCGCATGGAATGAAAAAGATAGTCGAATACAGCCTGAGAAGAGCCAAAAAACATCTTTCCGGAAATTCTGTCCTTAAGATACCTTCCTGCGACCTGGTGGACGAGACCCAAGTAAAGGGCGTTTTTAGGTCCGATCCCCTTTATTTTAGTCAGCTTTTCCGGGGGCGCAGATAAAACACCTGAGAGATTTCCGAATTCCTTCAGGGCTTCACGCGCCGGAAGTTTCTGATCTCCCCTCGGTGTCCCTAAGGTGAGGAGAAATTCAATCACCTCCTCATCACTGAATCTCTCAAGTCCACCCGTCAGGAATCTCTTTCGCAACCTTTCACGATGGCCCTTGCCCCTTTTTTGCCACTCTTCTTTTTCCATTTTTTCCATTAGGCTAACGAAGCTTCGCGATACTTGATATTGGATACTGGATACTCGATACTGCTCGAAGATCCCGCTATCGGGAATAAAGAGATTGTTCTTAATTCCTAAATTCCTAAATTCCTCAATCCCTAATCCCGCGGTTCGCGGGACGCAATCCCGGTCTACCCGGGGTTATGTTTGCCAACTTTATCAAAGATGGAAGAAAAATCAAGTGGGAAGGTTGCCTAATGAAAAAGACTGCTTACAATTATTGGAATTGTTCATGTTTTCGAGACCTTTGAAAAATGCTCAATTTTGGTCAAGCTCAAGGAAGGCGAGGATTTTAACCACAGGAATATATTGAATATTTCGAGGATTAAAATCTGAGCATGACGCTGAGATTGGGCAAAAGGAGGCGTTTTGCAAAGGTCTCGTTTTCCTGTTGAAGGAAAATAAAGTATTGATGGTAAAGAAGGTATTATGCTATATTATTAAATTCTGTTAAATCGTTGAGCCCCGCCAGAAGGGAAGAAAGAGCTAACTACCGTAAATGATTAATAAATTATAGCTCCGGTTTATCCGGGTCAGGAACGTTGCACTTTATCATGTTATTTCTTAAATTTCTTGTATTCTTAGTTGTTTACGCCATAATACAATTTATAGACGCTGCAAACGCTTTTGCCTGGGGACCCGGTGTTCATACCGCTATTGCCTTAAGCTCACTTGATTCTGCCTCTCTTTTGCTCCCCGCCATCGCACGGGTAATCACCTCATTCCCAATCGAATACATATACGGATCTCTGTCCGCCGATTTCTTCATTGGCAAGGGGAAAAGGAAGCGCTCAAAGACTCCGCATGCCTGGGAGGGTGGTTTCAAATTCCTGAGCCAGACCGTTGATGAGCGTGAGACAGCATATGCCTTAGGGTTTCTTTCTCATTTAGCCGCCGATGTGGTGGCCCACAACTTCTTTATCCCGAATTTGTTGAGCGCATACCCGGGTAGAGGAAAGATGGGGCACCTGTTCTGGGAGATCAAGTCTGACTATTTGATCGGACCAGATTAC
>JAUWPC010000157.1 GCA_030611815.1 Desulfobacteraceae bacterium | reverse complement strand
TAAATCCCCCCAAAAGGGATGGCCGGTTTGGAGCGATTTCTTGTCAGTGGCATCAGCCGTTCGCCCTTGCCTCCTGCCATTACTACTGCTAAGGTTTTTTTCATCTCCTTTTGTCTCCCTGTTTTCCGGGGCTCGATCCTTTTGATTTTTGTAACCGCTCACGGGTTCAAAGGTTCAGGCTTCACCAAAAAAGCAACCTTGAACCTTTGAATCCTGAACCCGTGAACGGCTACCGAATTTCATGGTCTTTCCCTCATGTATAGGTTCAAGAACCACTCCCGATTCCCATCAGCAATCCTTACGAGTCAGTTAAATATCTCCGCCAAAAATTGCTTTTTTGTCGGCGATAAGGTTATGCATTCCCATGATCTGATACATTTTTAGGAGTGAAATGAGCCAACTGATTGTTGATTCAGCTCCCTGGTTCTCATTGACTCCATCCGGTTGAAGGCCATCGCAGCACCCACCTGTTTCAAAATCATACAGGGCTACATTGAGATCATTTCGGCCAAGAAACCATCCCAGGCAGCGCTGGGCCTCTTGAAACCATCTTGTGTCTCCTGTTGCTACATAGACATCAATGCAGGCATCAATAAGGCTCATGGCCTCTATAGGCTGCTGGTCAAAGTTTGCCTTTTCACCACCTCGTGCATACCATCCTGAGTTCCCGATGACGGATAGATGCCCGTCTTCGGCGGTTTGTATCTGGAGGAGCCATTCAAGTATACGTGTCCCTGTCTCGAACATCTCAGGATTCGGTATCCACTGGCCTGCCAGTACCATTGCATGGGGAATCTTTGCATTTGCATAGGTTATGGTGTCTTCACACCACAGCCATCCCTCACGGCAGTTGTCCTTAAAAAAGTGAAACAATTTTTCCGCCAGTTCCGTCCTGAGCCTGCGGACTTGTGAGTCTCCACCGTATTTGTTGAGGTAGGCATCAAGACCGACAACGCTAAATGCCCAGGAGCGAGGTGAACTGAAGGCCTCCAGGGGAATGAGCCCATCATGAAATAAACGCATGGCCATATTGCGTATGCCATCGTTTGGGGCATACTTGACCGCTATGCCGAGTGCCCAGATGGCCCTCGCATGGGAATCTTCGCTGCCTCTATCCTCTAACCATCGCCTGTCATAGGAAAGAAAATTTCTGAACCTGGCATTTTCCGGATTGAAGGCAAAGTGGAGAAAGGCAAGATACTTTTTTAGAATCGGCAGGATCGTTTTGTCTTTACGCAGTGAGTAATATATGCACAGGGCAATAAGGGCCCTTGCATTGTCATCGGTACAGTAACCGTAATTTAGGTCCGGGACATTGTACTTGGCATGCTGGAGAATGCCTGTGTCATCTGTTATGCTCTTCAGATGGAAAAGATCTATCTCGGGAAGTTCGTCCAGGACCTGGTGATCTTGCCTGGCCACTGTCAGATCTCTGGGGATTTGCCTCCGGAGTTTCCAGACCTCCGAGATTAGATCCAGGTGCCCACGTGCCACCTCCTCGAAGACCATTGATCTTCCATATTGATATGCCTGCGAGCGCATTTCGTCCCGTTC
Organism: Desulfobacteraceae bacterium; assembly: GCA_030611815.1. GTDB lineage: Bacteria > Desulfobacterota > DSM-4660 > Desulfatiglandales > Desulfatiglandaceae > Desulfacyla. The sequence continues at coordinate 6,175 of JAUWPC010000157.1, read as the reverse complement.
CTGACTGTTCTCCAGGAGTCTTATGATTTCCAGCGCCATCGAGTCAGGATCGTTAAAGGGGATAAGTCTGCCACGTCCATCACCTAGGACTTCTTCTGCATACCAGAATGATGTCGAGACGATTGCGGCGCCAACTCCAATGGCATAGGCAAGTGTGCCTGAAGCTATCTGCTCCTTCTCCAAATATGGTATGGCATAGATCTTTGCACTCTGGAGATACTGTATTAATGTCTCATCCGAGACGAACTGGTTGTGAAATATGATGTGGTCCTGGATATCCATTTGGTTTGCCAGTTGCTGGAGGCTATGCCTGTAGGCATCGCCTGCAATTTCCTTAACATGGGGATGGGTTTGCCCCAGAACCAGGTATGCGACTTCGGGGAATTTATCAATGACGGCGGGCATTGCCTTTATCATATTTTCTATTCCCTTACTGGGGCCAAGGAGTCCAAAGGTAAGTATCATATCTCTGCCCTTAATACCGAAAAGATTGTTATACTTACCTGGCTTTCCAAATGAAACGTTTGGGATTCCGTGGGGGATAAATGAAATCTTATCCCCTGGTACACCATAGATATTGACAAGCAGTTTTTTCGCCTTATGGCTCATGACCAGCAAGCGATCAGAAAATCGGGCTATTTCTTTTATGATGACCTTTTGCCCGTGGGTAGGTTCTCTGACAACGGTGTGGAGGTTGGTAATGACGGGCATACGCAAGGCCTTCAGCATATGAAGGATATACGATCCGTCCTCCCCGCCGAATATGCCAAATTCGTGCTGGAGAATGGCAACGTCATACTGATTGGCGTTGAGAAAATTGGCTGCCCAGTAGTAATCTGCCTGAACATTTGCCCGGACACTGAATTTGACGCGGTCAGGATAGTCATGCCCTTCTGGTATGTCGTCCATGGCGACCACGATAAGGTCAGAATTCTTTTCTATCTCCAGGGCAAGCGCATTACAGAGGTTGGTTGTATAGGTGGCAATTCCACACCGGCGTGGTAGATAGTTGCCGATTACCGATATCCTTGATACCTTAGCACTTCTTTTGGTTTCCACCATGCGATATGTCTTACCTCCGCTCTTTTGGTGTTTTCTGCTGCATCAGGCCCTTTTCATAAAATCTAATAATTCCCTGACCGGAATAGAGGCAAACCCTGACTTAGTATCAGACATCCCGTAGGGTATGATCAAGTCTCCATTGTGAATGATCGAACCACATGTATAAACCACATTAGGCACATAGCCGTCCCGTTCTTCCTCATTGGGGGTAATGAGAGGTTCAGGCAGCCACCCGATTATTTTTGTTGGGTCGTCCAAGTCTAAAAGCAGGGCACCAATGGAGTATTGCCTCATTGGCCCTACACCGTGTGTCAGCAGGATCCATCCCTCTTCGGTTTCCACAGGGGAACCGCAATTCCCGATCTGGACAAACTCCCATGGTCTGGAGGGTTCCTGTATAATACGGGATTCTTGCCAGAAATGCATGTGGTCTGAAAACATTATGTGATTGTTTTCTCCATCCTGCCTGGAGGCCATCACAAATTTTCCATTGATGCGCCTCGGGAAGAGGGCCATTCCCTTGTTCTGGACTGCTTTACCGTTGAGGGTAAGGATTTTAAAGGTGACAAAATCCTTTGTTTGAATCATTTGGGGTAAAATAGTACGGCCATTGTACGCAGTGTATGTAGCGTAATAGGTTGCATCTCCATTGTCATCAACAAAGCGCACAAATCTGGCATCTTCGATCCCCATGCTCTCATTCTCTGAGACCGGAAAAATTGCCCTTTCGGACATTCTGCGATCCGGGCTAAATTTTATTTCGTAGTTGGATTTGGCAACCCAGGAAACGATATCAACCGTCTCGCTCTGCATAGGATCCGGGAAGATCCGTTTCTTCAGGAGTTCCATTATTTCATGCTTTCCCTGTTCATAGGTAAATTCAGGGGGTAATCTCTCCAGCAGGTAAGTTGTTATTTCATTGCAGGCATTAATTTCATTTAGTTTCAACTGGAACAGGTGTTTGTTAAATGTAGGGTTTAATTGGATTTCAGGTGTTTCAACAAAATCGCTGACAGGGTCCAATGAAATGTTGTTATCCACATCAATCTTTCCGCTCCTGAATTCAATGGAGGATATGTGGCCTTCTCCCACCGCCCTGAAGCTCATAATGAACCGGATACACCCCTCGGGAAGGTCGACCTGGTTTGGATGCAATACGATGGAAGGGTTAAAGAGCGCTGCCGATTCAATGGAATATTCCATAGTAAAGTATGCGCCCATCAATGCCCGCTTTTTGTCAGATATCACGCCACCTTCGGGAATGAGTGCTTGGATCCTTTGAAAATTGTTTTCAAAGACCACCCCAATGTCCCTGTGCCTCTCTGAGAAATTCGTCAGCACCTGTTCAAACAGCACAGAGACTTTTTCTTCCGATAAATCCAAAACTCGCTCGATAATCTTTTTGTTGCGATCATCACCGCCAGGGAGATAAGGGCGCGCTATCACCCTCGTAGTGTCTTTGATATATCTCCCTCTTTTTCTTAAGACTTTTGACTCTACATTCATTTTGTCACCCTTTACAAATTTACATGGGCTGTCTTGGATCATTTAAACATAGTTCCACCAGAGCAGCAATACTGGCTGTACCCGCGCACATTACGGTGTCAGCGCCGCCCCAGTACACCTTAACCGTGCCATCTTCTTCAGGGACTGCCCCACAGGTGAATACCACGTTGGGGACATAGCCAGTCAGCTCCCATGGGTCCTGGGGTTGGAGAATCCATTGGTCGGAAACACCTATGATGGTGGATGGGTCCTTTAAGTCATGGAGGGCAACGCCCAGGCGATATACCGCCCCCGCCATGGTCTGGAAAACACCATGGTAGATGTGGAGCCATCCTCTGTCAGTTCTGAATGGGGGTGCACCGGGTCCCACCTTCAGTTCATCCCAGTGATACTGGAGCGGTTTCATAATAAGCCTTGAATCTCCCCAGTGGATAAGATCGGGGGAATATGAAATCCAGATGGACCAGGGAGTTATCTCGGTATGGGGTCTATCAAGCCGGACGTATCTGTCCTGAAGTTTTTCCGGGAATACAACTACATTTCTCATGTCTGCCTGGCTTATGAGCGCTATGCGCTCTATGTGCTCAAAGTCTCGGGTGCGTGCAAGCGCAATCCGGGCTCCATGCCGTGAATAGGCGCTGTAAGTTAGCGTGTAGTAGTCCTCCAAAGGGGAAATGCGTAGGTCTTCTACACCAAATTCTTCATACTCTGCGAAGATGCCATGCTCCGCAGGCACAAGGAATGGCTTGGGCATTACTTTGAAGTCGAAGCCATTATCACTTTTGGCAAGGCCGATTATGGAGCGCCCATTATGGAGATGCGATCTGAACAGCATCATATAACTGCCTGCATGTTTAACAATCCCTGCATTGTGGACGGTAGCGACAGGGTAGGGGACATCATCAGGGGTGAGTATCGGATTTTCCGGGTATCTCTTAATGATTGATTTTATGTTATTCATCAAGGTCCTCTTTTCCTTATCGGTGTCCCTCAAGCCTGGTCATCTTGAGTATCCGCCGGTATACATCGATGTAGTCTTTTGCCATGCGGTCTGCCGTGAAACGCTCCTCCACCACCCTCCTGCAGGCTGATCTTTTGATCATAGGGATATCATGGACCGCAGCGACCGCTTCATCCACTGTCTGAACCAAAAAACCATTATGGCCATGGCTGATTAGTTCGGGCATACTCCCCCTATTAAATGCGATAACCGGCGTACCACAGGCCATGGATTCAACCACTGACAGGCCAAATGGTTCATTGAAATTGATGGGATGCAGCAGTGCATAAGCGTTTCCGAGGAGACTATCGCGTTTTTCGGGTCCCGCACTTCCTACGTAAATAACGCTCCTTCCATCTATGAATGGCCTTATATTTTTTTCGTAATATTGTGAGTTCTGAATAATCCCGGCCATGATGAGTTTCATGCCGCTTTTCTTTGCGATCTCAATTGCTTCCCCGGCACCTTTATCAATATGAATCCTGCCAAAAAAGAGTAAATATTCACCGGGCCTTGGCTGAAAGGTAAATTGAGAGATGTCGATACCGTGATAGACATTTGCCACGTAATCCAGTGAATTAAGCCTGTCAGCCTTGCTGATAGATACATAAAAGGCCGTGTCATTGTATTTTTGATATACAGGGTATATTTTAGGAGAAGAAAAGCCATGAATAGTCGTGATGACTGGGGTTGAGATCAGGCCGCTGTATGTCAGGGGTAGAAAATCAAAATTATTGTGAATCAGATCGAATTCACCTGCGTGTTCAAACACCTCCGATATATGCAGACATTCCCAGATCTTGGGTTCTATTGACCTGTCTTCTTCGTATCCCTTTTTGCAAATCGCCCGGAGTCTGGCGCTGGTAAGGGAATCTCCGGTGGCAAAGAGGGTGACATCAATCCCTCTCTTCACCAAGGCTTCTGTTAAGAGAGACACCACGTTCTCCCAGGGCCCATAATGCCTTGGTGGGGTTCTCCATGCGATAGGGGATAGCATTCCAATTTTCATAGGTCATTTCCCCCAGTACATCAACAAGAGTTAATAAACTGGGACCTTTTTTGCCGAAACAAACACAATATCATCATACAGGAAGTCGGAAGTCAGCTCGCTGAATCCTGCACGTGTCAACATAAACTCAATCTCCGCCAGGCCATAATAAGACTCATTCCAGAGCGTTTCTGCTTTGCCGCCTTTAATAGGATCCACTACTATGAACTTCCCGCCAGGCATCAATACTCGTCGAGCCTCTTCCAGTGCCGGCGGCAGACGCCGAATCTCGTGCAAAGAGTAAAGCATGATAAGAGAGCCGAAGGATTCATCAAGAAAGCAGAGTGTCTGTGCATCCCCGGCACCGAGGAGCACAAGATGCGAGATGCCCTGAGCCTCGGCTTTTTCCCGGGCTTCGACCAGATGAGATACGGAGATATCGACACCATAAGTCTTGCAGCCTGACCCCGATGCAATGAAACCGATCAACCTGCCATCACCACAGGCAATATCTAAAACCGGGGCCGCGCCGGCAACCGCCTCAGCGATTCTCTGATGAATTTTGGGCTCCAGGTCATCGTAGACGCTTTGTTCTCCCATCCATGCTACCGTCTATCCGTAGTTACATTTCACGTAACCGTTCACGGGTTCCCCCGCCTGTGGCGGGGATCTTCGACAGGGTTTCCTGCTGAAAGTTGGGTTCACGGCTACTGAAAATTTTCCCGTGTAACCAGGGTAATCCCACGAGAGGTGACGGTAAAACGATCCCCGTCCTGCTCGGGATGATATCCTATCTTGCTGTGAGGCGGGATAACAACCCCTTCAGCAATAATGGTCTTCTTGATCCGGGCGTGGCGCCCGATAACTACATTTTCCAAGATAACGGATTCATCGACCGAGGCCCAGCTTTGAACAAAAACATTATACGACAGCACGCTGTTTCGGACCAGCGCCCCGCTGATGATCGAGCCGTGCGCCACTAAGGAATCAAGGACCTGGCCAACCCTGGGCTTGGCGCCTGATTCCCGCGCAAATACGGTCTTTACCGGAGGATACTGGCGCTGATAGGTGCGTATGGGCCAGTGCCTGCCATACATGTTAAAGTATGGATCTACACCTGTCAGGTCCATGTTGGCATTCCAGTATGAATCCACGGTCCCCACATCACGCCAATAGGCCGAGTCGCGGATGCTGTCAACCATTTTCTCCCGGCGTATACCTTTTGTGTCGGTGTAGGCTATGATATCCCGGATCTTGTTTTCCCGGCGGTAGGGATAGGCCATGACACGGTGGGTTTCGAGGATGCCGGGCAGGAGGTGCTTGCCGAAATCGGGCCGGTCGTCCCTTTGGAGCAGGTCAATCAGGACCTGCGTTTTAAATATGTATATTCCCATTGAGGCCAGGACACGGGCGGAGTCTCCGGGTATGGTCTTGGGGTTTTTTGGTTTCTCCTGAAAGCCCTTGACCCGGAACCCTTTGTTTACCTCCAAGATGCCGAACTGGCCGGCCATCTCCTTCCCCTGCTCGATGACGGCGATGGTTACGTCTGCTTTATTGGCCTCGTGGTAGCTCCTAAACCGGGCGTAGTCCATCTTATAAACATGGTCACCGGAAAGGAT
>JAUWPC010000072.1 GCA_030611815.1 Desulfobacteraceae bacterium | reverse complement strand
CTTGAGCGCTTCTTCATATTTACCCTGGCCTACCATCTGCACATAGCCCTGTACGTTCAAACCTGCAGGACAGGCTAATCGGCAGGGGGCCTTGTCCGTCTTCTGGATAGCAAACGCGCCCGGAATGGCCTGGGCGTATTTCTTGAATGCAGCCTTACGATCGTTCAAACACTGATCGTATTCATTAGGCAGATTTACAGGACATGCTTCTGCGCAGTCGCCGCAGGCAGTGCATTTGGCGTCATCGATATAACGGGGGGTCTTATGGATAGTGACTTTAAAATTCCCCTCAGACCCTTGAATATCGTCTATCTCTGCACAAGTGATCAGATTAATATTCAGATGCCGGCCGACCTCGACCAGTTTAGGAGAGATAATTCACATGGCACAGTCATTGGTGGGGAAAGTCTTATCCAATTCACTCATTACCCCACCGATGGCCGATGATTTTTCTACCAGGTGAACAAGGTATCCGGAATCGGCCAGATCCAATGCAGCTTGCATCCCTGCAATGCCTCCTCCTACGACCACGACAGAACCAACGGCTTTCTCGGGCATGAAAGACTCCTTAGAAATTGCTTTAAATAAAGAGTGGATTGAAAAAAGCAAAAGTGCCGTATTTCTCTCATTATTTTCTGATGGTGTCAACAAAAAAACTCCCAGATTTTTTTCGCCTGATCGAGATTTGGAAACAAGGATCCGGCTCGGCAAATAACAACTTGAACGGTGGTGGCTACAATGATATACTTTATAATTGCTGATCCATGTATCCAAAATTTAACAATGGTATTTTGAGGGCAGAGTTATCTCTCCTGAGATCTAAAAGTTTAACGCTTTCCCGGGGGGTGTAACGCCTCTCAATCGGAGTATCGTTCATGTCAGAGAAAAAGGAGTCACCCATAAGAATAGGCATTGTCGGTGGTGGGGCATTCTGTAAGGAATTTATCGGGAAGACACTGTCGTATAGCAAAGAATACGTTGATGGCGCCCAGATCGTTGCAGTAGCTGATTCTGATTCTGAAGCGCCCGGAGTCGTTCTTGCCCGTGAGATGGGACTGATTACTGTTTCGGACTATCATGAATTCTATGCGCCTGACCATCACATTGATCTCATCATCGTCTTAGTGCCGCATGAGGAGGTTTTTGATGATATCTTAGCCACCAAGCCGATCCATATCCGTCTCCTTTCCAATCGCGTGTTAAGGCTGTTGTGGAATACGGTGGCCTTGCAGGAAAAGAAATTCAAGGATCGGACCGAAGAACTCATGACCATATTGGACGGCATCCAGGATTTTATCGTTGTCATAACACCGGAAAAGGAGATTGTTGAGGTGAACCAGGCCTTCTTGAAGCAGATGGGCTACACCCGGGAGGAGGTAATCGGCCGGACGTGCCACGAGGTCTTTCAAAATGTAATGTACCCCTGCGAACCAGGAGATATTGTTTGTCCAATGAACGAAGTTGTCCGTAACAAGAGGCCCCACCACCAGGTTCTAACGCGGGTGGATCACAACGGAGAACGTCGTTTTATTAAGTTGACCATATTCCCCATATGGGAAAAGGATGGCAAGATATCGCGTTTTATTGAAATTAGCCGGGACATCACGGAAAGGAAAAAAGAGGAGGAGGAGATCACCGGACGTCTCGAACATATGGTTGAAGAACGGACTCGACAGTTAGAGGAGACTCACGCAAAACTCCTCCATCAGGACAAGATGGCATCATTGGGGAAACTGTCCGCATCGGTTGTCCATGAAATCAACAACCCTATAGCGGGCATGTTGAATCTGCTTATGTTGATTAAGAGGGTTATTGATGAGGGATCTGTAAATCAAGAGGAGATCGAACAATTCAAGCGGTACATCGATCTCATGGAGACAGAAACCAGGCGGATAAGCCGGATTGTCTCCAACCTGTTGGCCTTCTCCAGGCAGTCCAAAATGAAAGTCAAGGATGTTGATCTGAATCGGATTATTGAGAAAACACTGTTCTTGAACTCCAATCTCCTAAAGATAAACGGGATTAAGGTTGAAAAGGATTTGAGTAGGGATCTTCCTGATATTATGGGGTCGGAGGACCAGCTTCAGCAGGTTTTTATGAATCTGATTTCCAATGCTGCCGTGGCCATGGAGGTCCCAGGAGGTGGTATATTAAGGATCGAAACCGAGCACTCCTTGAAAAATGATAGCATTATAGCCAAGGTTCAAGACACGGGGGTGGGCATTTCCAAGGAAAATCTTAAACAACTTTTCGAACCCTTTTTCACAACGAAGAAGAGAGGGAAAGGTGTAGGCTTGGGACTATCCGTGGCTTACGGGATCATTGCGGAGTATCACGGCTCGATTAACGTGGAATCCGAGGTTGGCAAGGGCACGACCTTTGTGGTCGAACTATCGCTGGATCAATCAGGCCGAACAAAAGACCTGAACTCTAAGGAATGAAAAACGAGGCCAACATGGGCAACACCAAGATCCTTATTGTTGATGATGAATTGATCATGAGGGAGTCTTTGGCGGGATGGCTTGAAAGGGATGGCCATGAGGTGAAAAAGGCCGCCAGCGGAGAAGATGCCCTGGAAATGCTGAAAACCGTCAAATTCGATATACTACTGGTCGACATGAAGATGGAAGGGATGAGCGGTCTGGACGTATTGAGGCATGTGAAAGAGAGCGATCCGGACGTGGCGGTAGTGATAATTACCGCCTACGGCTCTATCTCTACGGCCATTGATGCCATGAAGGAGGGGGCGTATGATTATCTCCTCAAACCCTTTGATCCCAATGAATTGGGGATTCTAATTGAGAAGATCCTCCATTTTCAGGCACAGGCAAGGGAAAACCTGTTTTTAAAAGAGCAGTATAAGGACAGGACCCGGTATGAAAATATGATCGCCCAGGCCGGACCGATGCAGGAGGTGTTTGACCTTATAACGGATGTTGCGCCGACAGGTTCTACTGTCCTGATTACCGGCGAGACCGGGACCGGCAAGGGGTTGGCTGCCAAGGCCATCCATACTGCGAGCCCCCGCGCGGAGGGTCCTTTTGTAGTGGTCAACTGCGGCGCTTTTCCCGAGCATCTTTTGGAAAGCGAGCTTTTCGGCTATCAGAAGGGGGCCTTTACCGATGCAAAAACCAACAAAAAGGGCCGGCTGGAACTGGCGCACCGAGGCACCCTCTTCTTAGATGAAATTGGTGAGATCAGCATGAGGATGCAGATAGACCTGCTGCGCGTCTTAGAGGACCGAATTTTTTACAGGGTGGGCGGAACACAGCCCATAGAGGCGGATTTCCGTGTCATTGCTGCTACGAATAAGAACCTCGAGGAGGCTATAAAGGAGCGGATATTCCGGGAGGACCTGTATTATCGTCTGAATGTGATCTCTTTTATCATGCCCCCCCTTCGCGAGCGGAAGGATGATATCCCTCTCTTAGCGGAACATTTTCTCAGGCGTTTTTCTCAGGAGACCAATAGACATATTGACCAGATCAGCCGGGAGGCCATGGACGAAATGATGCTCTATGAATGGCCGGGGAACGTGCGGGAGTTGGAAAACGCCATTGAGAGGGCCGTTGTTGTCGGGAAGACCAGAAAGATCATGCCCCAGGATCTGCCCATATTTCGCCCCGAATATTTAGATGCCCCTACAGATAACTCCCTAAGGGAGATAGAGAAGGCCCATATCAGCCGCATCCTGGATGATAACCAGTGGAATATCTCCAAGACTTCCCAGATTTTGGGGATCGATCGCTCCACCCTTTACAGTAAGATTAAACGTTATAACATCCAGAGACTCTCCAGCCCCTCAGGGGCTTAGTCGGTTAGATGCCCCAGGGTGGAGGCCGGATTGATTAACACACAACCTCAAAAGGTCATTATTTCTCCCATCGGAAAAAGGGATAATGAACTGATTGAGTTAATAGCTGCTGAAATCGAATCCGTATTCGGGCACAAGACGAAAACGATCCCCCTTCTCGACTCGGTGGACTTTGCCTTTGATCCTGTTCGCCTGCAGTATCATTCCACTCCAATCTTAGAAAAGCTATCGGCTTTGGCGCCGTCTCAGGCTATGAAGGTCTTAGGCATAGTGCAGGATGATCTGTTTATCCCCATCCTTACACACGTATATGGTGAGGCACAGTTAGGGGGAAGGGCATGTATGGTGTCCACCTATCGGCTTAGGGAGGGGCTTTCTTTAGCGGGGAGCAGGGGTGCCTATCAACGACGGGTGGTCAAAGAGGCTATCCATGAACTGGGACATACCTTCAATCTCCGGCACTGCCGCGATAGCGCGTGCATTATGCACTACTGCCATACGGTGGAAGATGTGGACAGAAAAACAGATCAGCTCTGCAGGTATTGCAAGATCCTTCTGAAAGATGAATTGGAGATTTCTATTAAGTCCTGAGGAAACGCTTAGCCAGCCTCCTCCAGCCGATTTGCGGCATACACCCATAGATATCATTGCCCAGGAAGCCTCCATCAACGGTAAGGGGGCCTGCATTATCCTCTATCATCTGGTAAAGGCCGGTGATTTCTCCTTCCATAAAACCCGCTGTTTCGGTATTCAGCATAAGGTTTTTCAGCTCCGGCCTGAGATCCTTGGAGTGAATCCTCATGATCCACCCTTCGGAAAAAGGGTGCTCATTGGCTAAACTCCCCTGTTCTCTCAAAACGGGGTTGATGGCGGTGACCACTCCACTCACCGGTGATATGACCTTTGCCAGATGCTCTCCCCGGCTGACAGTGATATCTGCCTGCTCCTGTTTGACTTCCTTCCCCACAAGAGGGGCCTTAATGGAGTCGAGAGGACCCAAAAGACGTAGAGAAAAATCGTCCATTCCTACCCTGACAGTGGACCCTTCTTCTATTTTTGCCCAGGTGTGGCCTTTATGGAAGTAATAGCCCTGCGGAATCTTGAACCCTTTTATTTCCATGATGTCAACCGGGGTGACGACGGCATGAACCGTGTGTTGGTCATCAAAGTATTGATCAAACTCACAGTCCGCGCAATGGTATTCATGGGTGCACGCCCTGAAGTTTATCTGGCCTTTCATGGAGTGGAGGCATGGTCGCTTCCAGGAAGGGAGCGCCTTAAGTTTATCTTTCCAGAAAATGAATTGTTTCCGCTTTCCTTGAGGGTATACCATGTATTGAATGAGCTTTTTGTTTTCCTCGGCAACTTTTCGCAATGCCCTATCAAAGGGGCAGGTCCCGCATTGATAATTGCTTTTACACGTTTTTTTTGCAACCACCCCCGCCTGCATCCACAAACAGGGGGGGCGGGCGGTTTTGGAACGATGTTTTAGGCAGGTTGTTGCTCCCATTATTCTCAGTCCTCAGTGTTAAAGCAACTCGGTCTCCATATGTTGCATGTGGCTTCCAGATTGCCGTTTCCCGGCAAACCCTGCGAGCTTTTCTTATCCGGTCTTTAGAAAAGTCTTTGTCAACCTGTCCCAGCCAAGTGAGGGAAGGTTTCCATAGATATCATCTGCTAAATAGCCACCGTCTGCGGCCATTGGACCTGCCACGTCCTCAATCATGTTTTCCAAGGTGGTCACTTCTTTGTTGATCCAGTCGAGGCTTTCGGTCTCGGCCATGAGCTTTTTGATGGTGCCTTTGATGTTGGGCGTACGCACGGTAAAAAGCCAGCCTTCCCCGTATGGTTCCCGGTTGGCCAATTCGGGGGCTTCTCTTAACTTGGAGTTTACCTCAACGATCACCCCATCCACAGGGGAGAGGACGTCGGCCAGATTCTCTTTACGTTTGAGCCCCCATCCGGAATTGTCCTGATCCAATTCCTTGCCCATCAGTGGGAGATCAAAGGCGTCTGCCTTTCCTAAGAGTTTTAATGAAAAGTCGTCCATCCCAATCCGAATATAACCACCGCTCTCGATTCGGGCCCATGCATGGCCGTTATGGAAATAGTATCCAACCGGCATGTCGAACCCTTTCACTTGCTGTGTCTCATTAGGGATGGTTTTGGTCTTTGTGGACCACACGTCCTCAAAGAACTGGTCGAAATCGCATGTGGAACACTCATAATCATATGCACAGGTCCTCTTGGCGATACGGTTGGTCAGACTGTGCCTGCAGGTCCTGTCCATGCTGGGTCTTTTTCTCATGGCATCCTGCCAGCTCATTTGTTTTCCGTTTTCAACCTTTTTATTCATGCCAAGGTCATATTTGCATGCGGTACAGTCATAAAAGTTGTTGCAGTTCTTGAATGTTACCACGCCCGACTCCATCCATAAGCAGGGATTGGCCGTCTTGGCATCCTTATCGGGTTTAACCATCCAGACCTGGCCTCCCAAAACCGTTCCGATTTCAGATTTGAGTCCCAAGTCCTGGCTACTCCCTCTCCTATAGGATGTCCCGATCCCTAATCTGTCCCTTTTGCTTTCATTCCCTGTTTTTGCCATTTTAGACCCTCCCTCTATTCAGTTCTTTTTGGATTTTGATTTTACGATTTTACGCCTAAATACAGCAAGAGTGATGCCATTTAGGGGGATTGCTCGCAAAAAATATGCTGATTGATTTGAATTGAGACCGAAAAATAGATCTGTGCAGGTACGATTTTGGTCCCGTTTCACGGGATCGTATCGGTGCAATTGGGTTAAAACATGCTGCAATTCCAAAGTGTTGAAGAATTGCAGGGAAAAGCGGAAAGCCATATTTTGAGTTTTTCTGTGGGGCAACGAATAATTTGAGAATATCTTGGTTTCTGGCTGGCTATCTGTCTTGATGAGTGTTCGGATGTAGGGGTTTGGGTGTAGCCATATCCTACAGGGAGGCGCTACCCCACTCGGTTTTTTGAAGAGAATGAATCATTTATGCAGTAATTTATGACAGTTAGACTGCTGTTGCGAAATACAACACATAAATCTTATTTCTCTACACAACAGAGGCCGTCGAATAGTTGAGTCTCGCACCACTCACCCACTTAACGATGTCGGACGCTAAAGGCTTCTGAAAATAGCCATACCTGGAAGTGACCGGGGTTATGTGGTTGACAGACCTTCCTATTTTCCGTATTCTTCCTCTCAGTACAGGAATCGTCGAATAGTTAGTGGCGAAAGTTTAAAGTGCCTAAAGTTTGGAGTGCCTAAAGTTAAGGAATGCTTCGCCCATTTCTTGGCGAATGGCATGAACTCAAATAATCCCGCCTTGGACGGGACTTAACTGCTCAATCCCGCTTCGGGCGGGACTCAACCACTCAACAAGGTCTGTAAGAAGGGTACCACATGACATTGAACGATCTGGATTTGGAGGTCCCGAAGCTGGGAGAATGCCGGATAACCTCGCCAATGAGTTCAACAGATTTTGTTGACGATGAGGAACGTGTTCTCTTTGATTCAACTCTGAGGGAAGCCGAGGCCTTTCTCCAGAAGGGCAGAAAGCTGCAATGCTTCGAGATGGCCGGGCCAAGGGAGAAGGTCTATTTCGACCCCTCAAAGCTCAAGTGCGGGATTGTCACGTGCGGGGGTATCTGTCCGGGTTTAAACGACGTGATCCGGGCGATTGTATTAAGCCTTCATCATCATTATGAAGTGGGAACGGTGTTTGGGTTTCGGTATGGGTATGAAGGTCTTTCGCCTGCATACCGGCACCCGCCTGTGGAACTGGGTCTGAAAGAGGTGCACGATATTCACACGAAAGGGGGTACGATCTTGGGTTCATCCCGAGGTCCTCAGGATGTCGTGGAGATGGTTGACACCCTGGAACGGATGAATATAGGGATTCTTTTTACTATCGGGGGAGATGGCACCTTGCGGGGGGGGCAGGCTATTTATGAGGAGATTGGGCGGCGCGGTCTCAAGATCAGCGTGATCGGCATTCCAAAAACCATAGACAATGATATCTCCTACGTGGACGAATCCTTTGGCTTTGAGACAGCGGTTGCAGAGACAAGGACCGCTATTTACTCCGCCCATGTTGAGGCTCACGGGGCGAGGAACGGGATCGGTCTGGTAAAACTGATGGGTAGGGAGTCAGGTTTTATTGCGGCACATGCCACTCTTGCCAGCAGTGATGTCAACTTCTGCCTGGTCCCTGAAGTGAACTTCGGCCTTGAAGGTTTTCTTTCCTCCCTCCGGGAGAGGCTCGAAAGGAGACGCCATGCAGTAATTGTAGTGGCCGAAGGGGTAGGGCAGGACCTTTTTGAGAAGAGAGGCGATCGGGACCCGTCCGGCAACCTCCGCTTCAAAGATATCGGTCTCTTTTTGAGAGATCAGATCAGGTCTTATTTCAAAGATATCGGTCTGAAGATAACCCTGAAATATATTGATCCGAGCTATACAATCCGGAGCAGGCCCGCAAATCCTCATGACTCGGTATTCTGCCTGCTCTTAGGCCATTGTGCGGTGCATGCGGGGATGACCGGCAGGACAAATATGTTAGTGGGCTACTGGAACGGCGAGTTCACTCACGTGCCTATACCCTTGGCCGTTTCAAAGCGGAAGGAGATTAACCCTGAAGGGAGGTTGTGGAGCAGTGTGCTGGAATCCACGGGACAGGCAAGAGAAATGGTCTGAAATAGAGTGTATGTCTGAAGGTTGGGATTGCGTTTTTACACTGTGTAAAAAATATGGACAGGTAGATACCCTGACTCCGGTCTTTGTATCCCGAGCGATGCCATATTCCCCTGTCATATCTGGTAGATAGCCTGACTCCAGAGCATCTATCCCGCTGGCACAGCCATTGCAGTTACTACCTTAGACTACCATATCTCTGAGATTTAAAATCCCGGATAAACCAGAATTGAACCTTTCAGAATGAGAACCCCTCAATTGAGGAATCCTTTGCGCAACAGCTTGGGGCTATTGGATTCTCAAATTTTGAAAGAGAGGAGGAGAAAAAAGAAATAGTATTGAATAGTGACGCGACCAACTCAAGAAAGCTGAAATATCAATATTAATACTATGTTGCGCATAATGCGCATATTTGCGGCAAAAGGTTTTGATAGGCCGGAGGTCTTTTTAAAAAACCGCAAGGATTTAATGTTCATTTTTTCTTGACAGCTATAAAAAATAATTTATATAAGGGTGCTTGTTACAAAATGCACAAGGGTTTTCTATGAGAGAATTTAGGTGAAGGCGCTGATCTCGAGGAGTCAGAAGCATAGTTTCTCTATAAATTCTCAGCGCCATGAGACTGCTTATTCAAGAATTCAAAATCGTCGATCCGATCCTGAAGGGACCGAGTTCATTGCTTAATATGTTTTTGATTCGGGCGCCAGAGGGTATCACAGAGAAAGGAGGTGCAAGCGGAGTAACTTTCCAGTTATTTTTTTGGACAATCGTTTAAGGCTTTAAAACCGTTAATTGTAGGAGGTATAATAATGCCAAGTTTTGTAATTACAGAAAAGTGCGATGGTTGCAAAGGGCAGGACAGGACAGCTTGCATGTACATCTGCCCCAACGACCTGATAGTCCTGGATACAGAGAAGATGAAGGCATACAACCGTGATCCCTCCATGTGCTGGGAGTGCCAGTGCTGTGTTAAGATCTGCCCCCAGCAGGCCATGGATGTCCGCGGCTATGCAGACTTCATTCCGCTCGGAGCGAGCTGTGTCCCCCTGCGGGGTTCAGAGGATATCATGTGGACGATCAAGTTCCGGGACGGCAGCCTCAAGAGGTTCAAGTTCCCCATCAGGACAACCGAAGAAGGCTCAGCAGACCCATTGGCGGGCTATGCAGCTCACGATGATCTTAACAGCGAAGCCTTAGCAACCGAACCCGAATCCTTAGGGCTCGATGCAATTCCCACAGTATAAAGAAAGGAGGTATTAAGATAATGGCAAATTTTGAAACAGTAGAAGTTAGTACAGACCTCCTGATTCTCGGTGGGGGATTTTCAGCTTGTGGTGTGGCCACAGAGGCAGCTTACTGGGCCAAGAAAAACGGCCTGAAGGTGACTCTGGTTGATAAGGCGGCGTTGGATAGAAGTGGCGCCGTGGCCATGGGCCTTTCAGCAATCAACCAGTATATCGGTCTTAGAGATGGTGACAACACCCTTGAGGACTATGTCCGCTATGTTCGTCAGGACCTGATGGGTGTCTCGAGAGAAGACCTGGTTTATAACATCGCCCGTCACGTGGATTCTTCAGTGCATCTCTTTGAGAAATGGGGTCTCAAGATCTGGACCGACGAAGAGGGGAAGTATGTGCATGAGGGTCGCTGGCAGCTCATGATCAACGGTGAATCCTACAAGATCCTCATCGCCGAGGCAGCCAAGAACGCCATTGCAGATGCCGGCGGAGAGATCTTTGAGAGGATTTTTATCGTAGAGCCGCTCTTAGACGGCAACAAGTGCGTGGGTGCTGTAGGCTTCAGCACGCGTGAAGAGAAATTCTATGTGTTTAAGGCCAAGGCCACTGTCGCCACCATGGGCGGTGCGGTTCACGTGTTCCGGCCCAGGTCGGTGGGTGAGGGTTTTGGACGTTCCTGGTATCCTCCGTTTAATACCGGTTCCAGCGCCTATTTCACCCTCAAGGCCGGCGCCGAGATGACCTGCCAGGAAGTCAGGTTTGTTCCTGTCAGGTTTAAAGATGCATACGGTCCTGTGGGCGCATGGTTCCTCCTCTTCAAATCGAGGGCTATCAGTTCAGGGGGCGGTGAGTACATGGTCGTCAGAAAAGAGGAGCTTAATAACTGGGCGCCTTATGGTCTGGCCAAACCGATCCCGGCCAATCTGAGAAACTATCTCGGTATGTTGGATGTGGATGCCGGTTTAGGTCCTCTTTATATGGAGACCGATGAGGCCATTAATAAGATTGCCGATGCCTTTAAGGATGATCCCAAAGGCTACAAGAGGAAGATGAAGGAACTCGAGGCCGAGGCATGGGAAGACTTCTTGGATATGACCATCTCCCAGGCACATCTCTGGGCGGGCCTGAATATCAAACCTGAAGAGAAGCACTCTGAGATCTCGGCATGTGAGCCTTACTTCATCGGTTCCCACTCCGGTGCCTCCGGTGCCTGGGTGAGCGGTCCCGAGGATCTGGATACCCCGTACAAATGGGGCTATGCCAATATGTGCACGACAGACGGGCTCTTTGCGGCCGGTGATGCCTCTGGCGCATCCAGCCATAAGTTCTCGTCCGGTTCCCATGCGGAAGGCCGGATCGTTGGTAAGGCGGCCATCAAGTACATCGTGGAAAAAGGCGCAGAGCCCAATGTCGATGCGGCCAAGGTGGATGAGATAAAGGCCAAGATTTTGGCGCCGCTGGATCGCTATCAGGAATTCTGCAACGAGACCACCGATCCTGAAATCAACCCCAACTACCTCCTGTGGCGACAGTTCATGGATCGTCTCCAGAAGATCATGGACGAGTATGCAGGCGGCGTGACCGCGGCCTTTAAGACCAGCAAGGCCAATCTTGAGAGGGCCATGGAGCTGTTTGTCTACTTGAAGGAAGACTCCGAGAAGTTAGGGGCCGAGGATATCTACGGTCTTGAAAGGGTCTGGGAGAATATCCAGAGGATGTGGCAGGGCGAGGCCCATATCAGGACCATGCTCTTCCGCGAGGAGACCAGATGGCCGGGCTACTACTTCAGGTCTGACACACCGAAGATGGATGACGAAAACTGGCTCTGCTTTGCCAATTGCAGGTGGGATCCGGCAAGCGGTGAGTGGGAGATGTCAAAGAAAGATATCTGGAACATCCCCGGTGTATAACCTTTAACCTGAGATGAACATACTCCAGGCACCGTTTTCGGTGTCTGGAGTATTTC
>JAUWPC010000258.1 GCA_030611815.1 Desulfobacteraceae bacterium | reverse complement strand
GGTGGGCAGCGCGTGTGGCGGGTGGGGCGGGGGGGTGCGTCTGGGAAGGGACAGTGGTCGGTGGTCAGGAGGCAGGGGTCGGAAGGGAAAGGACAGGAGCTAAGAAGGAAGGGATGATCCCACGGGATTTGAATGAATATAAGAAGGCGTTAAGGCAGAAGGTACGAGGGTAAGAAGATTAGAGGGTTAGAAATACTGAGAATGTCTGCCACATATTGACATAAATAGTATAAGTGTTATACTCATGAATGGAAGGTATGAAGTTTAAATTCGACAACCGAAAGAGCAAGAAACTCAAGGCTGATCCTCGACGGCAGATAGGCTTTGTAGAAATCCAGGAGATTTGGTCGCATCCTCACTATGTGGACTGCCGCCTAGCGTGAGTTTATCACGTGCTATTGGGTGGGTGAAAGGAAAACTGTATTTCGTCATTTTTGAAGTCAGAGATGATGACGAAGGGGAATATTATCATCTTGTTACGCTCTGGAAATCAACAAAACAAGAGGAAAAGCTATATGAAGCGCACAGCTGATAAGAATAGACCATCCGCCGACAAAATTGCTGAAAAGGCAATGAGCGGTGAAAACATATCTCAGTTTTTTACAAACAAAGGTGAGATGAAACCGGCGATTCAGCGGGTAAATGTTGACTTTAACGTTGATATGCTCAAGGAGCTGGATACCCTTGCAAAGGAACTGAATATCAGCCGCCAAGCGGTTATAAAAACATACCTGCGACAATCCCTGGATCAACATTATTTGGCGAGTAAGGGATCGGCGTCTTAGGGAAATGCAGGCCGTTATAGTTTCGGTCTACTTTCGATATTATTGCGGCTGCAGAGATAAAAAATAGTCTCACGCCCCGGTTAAATAAGTGCAAAAGAGATTTAACCCCGGTTAAATAAAGGCAAAAGCGGATTTAACTGGGTAAACTGGGCAGGCAAAAAGGCGCCCCAGAGGAATAGGCTCCGCATTCCACAGGGCAGGCAAAATTCACAAAAAGTGAAATTGAAATATGGTAATATCAGGAAGTTATAAGCAAGAAAAATCTGAAATTGGACTTTTTACGAGACCATCAAAATTGAGCATTTTTCAAAGGTCTCAATAACAGGGTGGGCGACTGTAGGCCCTATGACTCGATTATTCTCTCTAATTCGTCAAAAGGTATGAGCCAGCAGACATCATAAGGTTGCAGAGTCACACCAAGCTTTCCGTCTTTAGCGATCCAACCTCGTTTCCCCACAAGATCGTACCAGTGGTTGTGCTCAACGCCGAGTTCAGAGAGGAATATCCCTATTTGGCAAACCCTACCGGTCACATTGGTCAGGGCCAAAATATGCTGATCTCCGTCAGGGGATATTCTCAGAACTGCAAAAATATCAGGAGAGATCATCAGGACACGTTGATCTCCGTTAGGGTGGAAAGCGCACTGCCGCACCCGGATATCCCCTATCCAGCTGATCTGGCGAGCGATATGTGAAAGCTTGGAATCGCGGTTTTTTAATTTTTCAACAAGTGCCTGTTCTTTAACCACCTTACGGTTGATATCCCGCTTTGACTTTGTCTTTAAAACCGCGTCGATGTCGTTGCGGGTTCCGATCAACCCATGAAAATATATGGCCGGCACACCCCGAAGAGCAAAGGCAATGCTCCTTGATGCAATAAAGCGTTTTACCTGAAAGGCAATATCCTCATCGCTGCTATCATGATTGATGGCGCTGAACCAGGTACTGTTGACTTCGTAAGGTTCGTCCTTGCCATCCTTACCTGTTTTGTAAGACACAAAGGCCCCGTGTTCCCTTGCCGTTTGAATGATGAAATCGATATCTTCTTTGGGCAGGATGTCCCTCACTCCCATGAGTCCGATGCCGTCGTGGGTATCGAGCATGTTGAGGAAAGTCGTGGAATTGGAGATGTATTTCAAATCCTTTGCCCACCGGGATAGAGCGGTTGCATCTTCCCTGTAAAAGGTGTGTAGGACAAGTGGGGGCAGGGCAAAGTTATACACCATCTGTGCTTCATCATGGCCATTTCCGAAGTAGGAGACGTTTGCTTCATGGGGCACATTGGTTTCTGTGAGTACAGCCGCCCAGGGAGCCACTACATTGAAAACATCACGCAGGAGTTTGATAATTTCGTGCGTCTGCTCCAGATGCACAGAGGGTGTTCCAGGTTCTGCCCACAGATAGGTCACGGCGTCCAAGCGAAGGATATCAGCCCCCCGGCGCACATACAGGAGCATGGTTTCAATGATAAACATGAGAACTTCCGGACTTTTGTAGTTAAGGTCTATCTGATCTGCTGAGAAGGTGGTCCACACATATCTATCGCCCTCAATTGTACGGAATTTTGTCAGGAGATCAGAGGTTCGAGGACGTACGATGATCTTGCGTTGCTCCGGTGTCAGTGCGTCACGGGATTTGTATGCAATGGCAATGTCTTTAAAATGCGGACTTCCATTCAGGAATTCCTGAAACGCGGGACTCTTGGAGGAAATGTGGTTGAGGACCCCGTCAAACATGAGATGGTAACGCTTTCCGATCTCCTCAATATCCTGCCAGGACCCTAAGTTGGGATCAACGCTTTGAAAGTCAGTGACGGAAAAACCCTTATCAGAAGAGTAGGGAAAAAAGGGAAGGATGTGCAGGGTATTGAAGGTATCCCTGAGACCGGGATGCTGTACAAAATCGTCCAGACAGGCCAACGGAGAATGGCCTTCCCCGCGAAGCAGATCACCATAAGTGATGAGAATCATATCCCGTTCTGTAAAACGGTTTTGAGGATCAAACCCCTTTTCCTGGTCGATCATTTCCTGAGGCTTATGGGCGTAGTGTACCCTGAGAATTCTTTCGAGCTCCGGCATATATTTTTCAGCCTCTGCTTCCCCGTAAAGAAACCGCAGCCTGCCCATCATCCTCTCCCGTGCTTTGCCGGGGATTTCCAGGAGCGGCCTCGAATAGTCCGGTTGCGCATAGTGAGGAATTCGCACCCACTGACTCGATTTTTTCCCCTCGTAACTCCCGGAATAATCTCTTGATTCTGGATTTTCCATTGCTTACCTTTGCTCCTCTAAATCAATACTCGAAAACCTCCCTCCCTCAGGCTTATAGATCGCCTACGGCTCAGAGAGGACGTAGGCCCTACCTTCCAGGCCGGAAGCGGAGCCGGAGGCTGGCCCTGCCAACATCATTATCCAAAACGCCACTTAAAATAACTTTATCCGATTTTTTCTAAATATTCAACCGGTACCTTAGTTGCACTACACTTATTCGATATGGTTGAAGTCTTAATCCCGCGAAACGCGGGATTGAAGTAATGGGCTTTCGTAGGCGTTCACGGGGTTTCTTTCCTACTTGACGAGTCTGACTTGGCAAAAAGTCCTGGTTAGTATAATATGCTTTTGGATGCTTTAAATTTTCAGCAGATTATTAGTTTTCGATTCCTGAAGCGAAACAGGATTTGAGGAGGAACCCATGAGAGATATGATCCTTAAACGGCTTGCCGGATATACAGAGTTTCCGGGCCCAGTGGTTACGGTGATCATGGATGGTGTTGGAATTGGCCCGCAAGACGAGAGCGACGGAGTCTATGTCTCATACACTCCGACCTTAGACTCCCTGTTCAAGGAACCTCTCTTTACCAGCCTGAAGGCCCATGGGACTGCGGTGGGTATGCCATCGGACGACGATATGGGCAATTCCGAAGTGGGGCACAATGCTTTTGGCGCTGGAAGGATCTTTGCCCAGGGCGCCAAACTGGTCAACGAGGCCATAAAATCGGGGAGAATATTCGAAGGCAAGGCATGGGCCCAGGTGCGCGATCGTACCGACAAAGGAGGGACGCTGCATCTCATAGGCATGGTGTCCGATGGGAACGTTCACAGTCACATTGATCATCTCTACGCCATCCTGAAACGTGCCGCCGCAGATGGCATAAAACGGGTTTGTGTACACAGTCTCCTTGACGGCCGGGATGTGGGCCAAAAAAGCGCTCTCACCTTTCTTGAGCCCCTGGAAAAAAGGCTGAAGGAGCTTTCAACAGCCGGTCGGGACTATTGTATCGCATCCGGAGGTGGACGAATGGTCACCACCATGGACCGGTACGGCGCTGACTGGAAAGTGGTGGAAAATGGCTGGAATGCCCACGTCCTTGGAGAAGGGCGGGGTTTCCCTTCAGCCTCTGAGGCAATCCGAACCTGTTATGCGGAGGACCCTGATATTACAGATCAATACATGGCCTCTTTTGTGGTCGTAAAAAATGGAAAGCCTGTGGGCGCCATAGAAGATGGCGATGCAGTTATCCTCTTCAATTTCCGGGGTGACCGGGCTATTGAGATTTCCCGTGCATTTGATGAGCCTGATTTTTCCGAGTTCAACCGCAAACGGGTTCCCAAGGTTTTTTACGCTGGCATGATGGAGTACGATGGAGACGCCCATATACCTTTAAATTATCTTGTTGAACCGCCTGCCATTGATAGGACCTTAGGTGAATATCTCTGTGCTACTAACATCACGTCCTTCGCCATTTCGGAGACTCAGAAATACGGCCACGTTACCTATTTCTGGAACGGAAACAACTCCGGCTACATTGATGAACGATTGGAGAAATACTTGGAGATCCCCTCGGACAGGGTTACTTTTGACCTTAGACCCTGGATGAAGGGGGCGGAGATAACCGATGCGGTGATAGATGCCATCCGCAGTGGCAAATACAAATTCATCCGTCTGAACTATGCCAACGGCGATATGGTGGGGCACACGGGGGTTCCCATCTCTATCCGTATTGCCGTAGAAACAGTGGACCTGTGTCTAAGCAGGCTCATGAAGGTAATCAGGGCTTCAGGTGGATTGGCGATCATCACGGCCGACCATGGCAACGCTGACTGTATGTGGACAGAGAAAAACGGCAGGCGCACTCCTATGGTCGCGCACACCAGGAACCCGGTCCCTTTCATTATCAAGGACTACTCGGAAGCAAACTCTTTCTCCCTGAACAGCGTCGATACGCCGGGCCTGAGTAATGTGGCTGCCACAATTTGCAATCTTCTCGGGTATGAGGCCCCTGTCGAGTACGACCCGTCCCTGATCAAATTGGGAT
>JAUWPC010000027.1 GCA_030611815.1 Desulfobacteraceae bacterium | reverse complement strand
ACCGCTTATGGCCAAGGCCTTTTCGGAAATGGTGTAGCAATGCTCCTTCACTCCCCTGGGGTCGATATCTCCAATCTTTAGCCCCTCTGTCACCGGGATTTCTGGACGGATCATCCCCCTCAAGACCCCATTGATGAGCGTGTTTACGGGCTGACCGTCCACCGATCCCACCATAGCGCCCTTCCTAACCACATCACCGATCTCGGACTCGCTTTGCCAAATACCCCTACCGGGCGCCCGGAGGACACGGTCCTCAGTTACCCCAGCGACCGGTCCGGGCACACCGGTGTTTGGCTCTGCCGAACCTTCAGTTAAGAGCCGCCCAAGATAATGCCCCCGTTTGGTCTCCACCACAAAATGCGCATCCCTCCCTGCTTCAAATCCGGGACCAAGAGCGATGACAAGAGGCGCATCACTTATAGAGGTTCCGGTGTTTCTCTTGGCTAAGATTGCATCAACAATCACATCAGGTTCAATCATCTTTGCCGCCTCACACTCAGGATCAACAAGTAGCGGAATTTTCCCCTGATCCCAGACCTGGCGGCTATCATTCGCCTCGCGTATGAGCAGTGCCTCTACCCCTTCCACCTCTGCGTTACCGTCATACACGGCCTCGCTGAATGCCACCTTACGCCTCACGGCCATGGGTCTCGGGATCTCTGTTATCAAGACCCTGAACCCACACTGATGTAGTCTCCATGCAACACCCGAGGCGATGTCCCCGCCACCCTTTACACATATCGTAATCTCCTCCTTCATCCTGTATCCTGTTTCATGCGGCCTTTTTCCTTTTCCCTGGCATTTGAGACTTCTGTCTCTTCTCGATCTTGGCCCACGTATCTCGCAGGGTCACCGTTCGATTGAATACAAGTCTGTCGGTTGAGGAATCAACGGAATCAACACAAAAATAGCCCAACCTGAGGAACTGAAAGCCCATGCCCGGGGCCGCGTCTGCAAGACTTGGTTCAACCCGGCAGGAGGTCAGCGTTTCTAATGAGTTCGGATTTAAATGATCTTTGAAATCAGAACCATCTTTTTCATCGCTTGGATTCGGTTTCAGAAAAAGATGATCGTACAGTCGTACTTCGGCCTCGATTGAGTGGGCTGCTGAAACCCAATGCAATGTACCCTTGACCTTGCGCCCGTCATCGGACCATCCACCCCGGGTCTTTGGATCATAAGTGCAGTGGAGCTCAATCAGCTCACCGGTTTTTTCATCCTTAACCATTCCTTTACATTTGATGTAATATGCGTGTTTCAGCCGTACCTCACGACCGGGCGCCAAGCGGAAAAACTTTTTAGGTGGATCTTCACGAAAATCATCCCTTTCGATATACAGCACGCGTGAAAAGGGAAGCTTACGTGACCCCATACCGGGATCCTCCGGACTATTCTCGGCATCTAAGTATTCAGCCCTGTCTTCGGGATAGTTGTCAATCACTACGCGAATAGGACGCAATACGGCCATCACGCGCCGGACCCGCTTGTTCAGGTCTTCCCGGATGCTATACTCCAAAAGCGCCATATCAACCATACTCTCTCTCTTGGCAACCCCGATCCGCTCACAAAAATTGCGGATTGATCCCGCCGTGTACCCTCGCCTGCGCATACCGGATATAGTAGGCATCCGGGGATCATCCCAGCCGGTCACATGTCCCCCTTCAACCAATTTCATGAGCTTGCGTTTGCTCATGACAGTGTAAGAGAGATTGAGTCTGGCAAATTCGATCTGTTGTGGAGCAAAAATTTTCAGTTCATTTACAAACCAGTCGTATAGGGGTCTGTGATCTTCAAATTCGAGCGTGCAAAGGGAGTGGGTAATCCCTTCAATGGAATCGGACTGGCCATGGGTAAAATCATACATGGGATAGATGCACCATTTTTTACCTGTCCTGTGATGGGCAGCATGTAAAACACGATACAGAACAGGATCCCGCATATTTAAATTAGGGGATGCCATATCGATCTTTGCCCGAAGTACCCGGGAGCCATCTTTAAATTCTCCCGCCCGCATACGTTCAAACAGGCTCAGGTTTTCTTCGACCGATCGTGTGCGATAGGGGCTCTCCCTGCCGGGCTCAGTTAAGGTGCCGCGGTATTCACGAATCTCATCTGGGGTCAAATCGTCAACATAAGCCTTCCCGTTTTTGATCAACTGTACAGCATATTTATAAAGTTGATCAAAGTAGTCAGATGCGTAGTAGAGACGGTCTTCCCAATCAAATCCGAGCCATCGGACGTCCTTCTTGATCGATTCAACAAACTCTTCCTCTTCTTTTATTGGATTTGTATCATCAAATCTCAGATTGCAAAGACCGCCAAATTCCGTTGCAATACCGAAATTGAGACAGATAGACTTGGCATGTCCGATATGCAGATAGCCATTTGGTTCCGGCGGGAAACGTGTATGAATTGTCCCGTGGTTTTTGTTTGCTTTCAAGTCTTCTGTAATAATGGATCGGATAAAATCCAGGGAGGAGGTGGAATCGGGGGCATTCATTTTGATGGTTCCCTTTCGTGTGTCATTCAATTGGTTGTATAGAACTTCAAATAAATAATTTGACCTGTGCGATTACACATTTATTTTTTTGCCACAGAGGCTCACAGAGCGAAATAAAAAGGTCTTTTTACGGGCGTATCATAATCTTAATCGTACTCTTAATCATAATCGTTTTGAGTAAGATTACGATTATGATTAAGATTATGAAATAGGGAAGTTATTTCGTCCAGGCACTATCTATAAATGTCAAACAACACCTTTAACTTTAGGCACTTCAAACTTTAGGCACTTTAGTCACTTCAAGTCCCTATCTCCCATGAGGAGAGATATCGTTCCTGCTCTTCTGTCAATGTGTCTATTTCGATCCCCATGGACTCCAGCTTTAACCGGGCGATCTCCTGGTCTATCTCAAGGGGGACCGGATAAACCTTTTTCTGGAGGGTGCCATGCTCCTTTGCCATGTATTCTGCGGAGAGGGCCTGATTTGCAAAGCTCATGTCCATGACACTGGAGGGATGACCTTCTGCCGCGGCCAAATTGATGAGTCTCCCTTCACCCAACAGATAAACCCTTCGTCCATTGTTGAGGGTAAATTCCTCCACAAACTCCCTTAACGGACGTCTGCTCGCTGAAGATTCTGCAAGCCCTTTAAGGTCTAACTCCACGTCAAAGTGGCCTGAATTTGCTATCATGGCCCCTTCCTTCATTACCAGGAAGTGCTCGGTCCTGATAACATTGATATCTCCTGTAAGGGTACAGAAGAAGTCTCCCAATGGGGCTGCCTTGGCAATCGGCATTACCTGAAACCCGTCCATAGCCGCTTCAAGGGCGCGCAGTGGATCCACTTCACATACAATCACGTGGGCGCCATGGCCTTTGGCCCTGGTTGCCACACCCCTTCCGCACCAGCCGTATCCGCTGACTACGAAGGTAGAGCCTGCGATGAGACGATTGGTGGCCCTTATAATGCCATCCACTGTGCTCTGCCCTGTTCCGTAACGGTTATCAAAGAGGTGTTTGGTATTGGCATCGTTTACGGAAACGATAGGGAATTGGAGGACCCCGTCATTCTCCATGCTCCTGAGCCGGATCACTCCGGTGGTTGTCTCTTCTGTCCCGCCGATAATGTTTGAAAGGAATCTGTCTCTTTCCTCATCAGAGAAGGTTTTTGCCCACTCACTGACAGAAGACTCTAAATCATTCCATTTTTTCAGGGCAATAAAATGAAGCGAACTCACCAGGTCTGCGCCGTCATCCATTGTAATGTGAGGCTCGTGCTTGAGCGCGGAAAGGATGTGGCTGTAGTAGGTCGCGTGGTCCTCTCCCTTAATGGCAAAAACCGGGACCTCGTCATCGGCCACCAAGGAGGCTGCTACATCGTCCTGGGTTGATAGGGGATTAGACGCGCATACCACTACCTCAGCCCCCCCTGCCTTCAGGGTCTTGACAAGGGCGGCTGTTTCCGTTGTGACATGCAAACAGGCGGAAAGCCTGATCCCTTTAAGAGGTTTTTCCTTTGAGAAACGTACTTTAATGGTCCTGAGGACCGCCATACTCATCTCGGCCCATTCTATCCTCAACCGGCCCTTTGCCGCCAAATTAATATCTTTGATATCATAATCCATAGTTGTATCCTCACTTTTTGTTTTACTCTCCAGTGCACAGACCCAAAAGTTCTTTCTTACATTTTTCTTCAACAATCGGGGTCACCGCCGAGTCCCGAATTACGAATTTTTACTTCTACTTTGTTTCGCGGTTTTCACACTGGAGACAATTCTCAAGGTTAAATTCTTTGTTTTCCTTCGTCATTCGTCACTCCTTGATCGTCATTCGATTACTATTACACAGGCAACTTAACTAGCATCCAGTAAGTACCCATTATCCAGTTTCAAGTTTCAAACCCGCAACTTGGCGCTCTTGGCCCTTCAATCAACAATCATCAATCGACAATCATCAATCCAAAGGCCCGCAACCCGTATAACTCCCCTGATATTCTACTTCACCGCTTTCTTGAGCGCTTCTATCGCATCGGTCTTTTCCCAGGTGAACTCGGGTTTCTCTCGACCGAAATGTCCATAGTTGGTGGTCTTCCCATAAATAGGCCTGAGAAGATCGAGGCGCTCAATAATTGCAGCAGGCCTCAAGTCGAATTCTTTTTTGACTATTTCCGTAAGTTCACTGCTGGGGACAACACCCGTACTGGAGGCCCCCACCATCACCGAAACCGGTTCAGCCCGGCCGATAGTATATGCTACCTGTATTTCGCATTTTTCAGCTAACCCTGCTGCCACTATGTTCTTGACAATATAGCGGCACATATATGAGGCGCTCCTGTCCACCTTGGAAGGGTCTTTTCCTGAAAAGGCCCCGCCACCGTGGTAACCGAAACCGCCGTAAGTATCCATAATGATCTTACGTCCGGTCAGACCGCAATCCCCCAATGGTCCGCCCACCACGAACCGGCCGGTGGTGTTGATAAAATACTCTGTCCTTTCAACCAACATCTCCTCTGGTATCACCTCTCTGATAACCTTCTCAATAATGGCCTCGCGAAGGGTGTCGTAATCCACATCAGGATGGTGCTGGGCCGCGATAACCACCGAGTGGATACTGGATGGCCTACCATCCACATATTCTACTGTCACCTGGGACTTGCCATCCGGTCTGAGCCAGGGGAGCTGTCCGGATTTCCTCACATGGGCTAATCTCTTAGTCAGCCCGTGGGCTAAGTAAATCGGCATCGGCATAAGCGGTGGCGTATCTTTACAGGCATAGCCAAACATAAGCCCCTGATCACCGGCCCCCTGCTCCTTGAAAAGGCCTGTGCCATCGTCAACCCCCACGGCAATATCAGGGGACTGCCTGTCAATGGTAGAAAGTACCGCGCATGTCTCCCAGTCAAACCCCATGGAGGAGTTCTTGTAACCGATATCTTTGATCGTCTCTCTTACAACCTCTGGCATGTCCACGTATGCTGTAGTGGTAATTTCTCCTGATATCATGGCCATGCCAGTAGTCACTAAAGTTTCACAGGCTACCCGTGCCTTAGTATCCTGCTCGAAGATTTTGTCTAAAATGTTGTCGGATATCTGGTCTGCAACCTTATCGGGATGCCCTTCGGTTACTGACTCTGAGGTAAACAGAAAGTTTAAGGGTTTCATAAAAATCTCCTTTTTTAGATGGTCATTTTAGTCTGAATCGTTTTGAAGCAAGCAATTATCTATCAATCTGGTCTTTCCCACCCTGACGGCTAAGGCAAGCAGGTTTTTATCACCAAGCACTTCAACATCGTCTAATGTTACAGGATCACAGAGGGCGATATAGTCGATCGCTGTAAACGGATGGCTTAGAATCAGGGATTGAACCGCATCTCTTATGACTTTTGCCTTTTTCTCCCCCCCCTGGAACAACTCTCCTGCGAGATCCATTGATTTTCTAAGGGATAGCGCGGATTTTCTCTCTTCAGCCCCTAAATAGTTGTTACGGGAGCTCATGGCCAGGCTGTCGGGTTCTCTGACAGTAGGAACGCCTAAGATCTTAATGTCCATGTTGAGGTCCATAACCATTCGGCTTATAACCGCTAACTGCTGGTAGTCTTTCTGGCCAAAAACCGCCATATGTGGCCTTGTAATATTAAACAACTTGGCAACCACTGTGGTAACCCCATCAAAGTGACCGGGCCTCGAGAGACCGCAGAGGTGTTGAGGGAGGTTTTCTACCTGTACCTTAGTCTGATATCCTTCCTGATACATCTCCCCGACGGATGGCATAAAGACGATATCTACCCCAACATCACGGGCCTTTTTTAGGTCGCCTTCTTTGTCTCTTGGATACTGGTCAAGGTCCTCGCCAGGGCCAAACTGGACAGGATTGACAAAAATGCTGATGATCAGTTTATCGGAGTGCCTTTTCCCCACACGCATCAATTCAAGGTGGCCTTCATGCAGAAAACCCATTGTCGGAACCAGGGAAATCGTCTGCCCTGCCGATCGCAACGCCTCGGATCTCTGCTGCATCTCTTGAACTGTTTCTATAACTTCCACGCAAAATCCTTCAAGAAATTCAACCTGTGCGGTTACACATCTATTTTTTTTTGCCACAGAGGCTCAGAGGGAAATAAAATGTTTTTCTCTTTGACTCTGAGTCTGTGGCTACTTTTTTAACCGCGCAGCTCAAAGAGTTCTATCGTTCGCGGTAAAGATCGGTTTAATATCACTCTGTTTCGCGCTTGTCAATTGCAAGGGCAGTGGCAAGCCGCAAGAACTCATCCATATTAAGGGTCTCGGCCCGTCTTTTGGGATCAATCCCGCAGGCTTTCATTCCGTCCATAAGCATATCAGGTGTCCAGGAGGGTAAGAATCCCTTCATAGAATTCACAATCGTCTTTCTCCTGTGAGCAAATGCCCCTCTTACAACTCTCCTGAAGTGATCATCATGCACTCCCTGATTGGGATACGGCCTCTCCAGGTCAATCTCTACGATCATTGAATCGACCTTTGGCACAGGATAAAAAGCGCTCCTGGACACCGCCAACAAGCAGGTCGATCTCGCATAGTATTGAACCAGAAGGGTCATGGCCCCGTAGGCCTTTGTGCAAGGAGCTGAGGTTAACCTTCTGGCAACTTCTAATTGAAACATAAGGATCGCCCTTGCCACAACTTTCCGATTTCTTATCACTTTTTCTAAGAGAGGGGAGGAGATGTTGTAAGGAATATTCCCTATGATCTGGATCTTGCCTGAAGGTCGGGGCTTGATCCCGTTGAAATCGAAGGTCAGGATATCGTGGTTTACAAGAGTCACATTGGAAATGCCCAAATTGGAGAGCTTCTTCTGAAGTAAATCCGTAAGGCGGATGTCTTTTTCGACGGCAACAACGTGTGAAACGGTCTTAGAAAGGGGGAGGGTCAGGGCGCCTTGTCCGGGCCCGATTTCCAGAACTATATCGGACGGCTGGAATCGTGCTGAAGCAATGGTTTTTTCAATGATCCCTGCATCAATAAGAAAATGCTGCCCCAGCTTTTTTTTGGGTCTCAATGTTGCTCTTGGCCCTAATGCTCCGTGACGCGCCAATTTTTTTCACCCTTTCTTGATTCGCGCCACACCCTTATCCGCTTGAAGATATACAAGAAAATAAAGTAGGAGGGGATTGAAACAGCGACCCCCATAATAAGGCCACCTACAAGAAAAGCGGCAACCATGAGACCGCCCGCCGCCAGAATCCTCTCCACTATGACCATTGAGTCTTCGCCCAATCGAATGGCCGTCATAATGGATGAAAACGTGGTGCTATGCCCATGGATCCCTAATACAAATGCCCCTAATTTGTAACTGAAATAGTATAGAAAATACCAGTTCAGCGGGTTGCTGACCCAGGTGCCCAAGGCCGCTGTTATCTTGCTCCCCTTGAACAACAGGGCTAAACCGACGGAAAACGCCATCTGGAAGGGCATAATCGGCATCATCCCGGTGAAGATCCCGAAGGTCATCCCGAGCGCCAGCGCATGAGGGTCGCCCCTTAAACGGATAAACCTGATGTAATAATATTTGATCTGCCTGCTGAATTTCAAGACTCTAATGCCTCTCCGGTCCAACAATGATGGGCTCGTAAAAAGTCCAGAAAAGGCCTTTTCCGAGACAATCATCAATCCTCAATCCTAAGCTCCTGAATGGGAAATTTGGATCTTACATCTAAAGACATGTCTGCTGTTTCACCTCGCAACAGACAGTGATAGCCCGCCGCCGCAATCATGGCCCCGTTGTCTGTACAATACTCAGGCCGCGGGTAATAGACCTCTACGCCCTCGCCCCCGGCGACCTCTGACAACCTCTCCCGCAGTCTTTTGTTACATGCCACGCCCCCGGCCATTACAACCGCTTTAACGGCCATCTTTCTTCTTGCAATCATGACCTTGTGAACAAGCACATCCACAACCGACTCCTGAAACGAAGCCGCAATATCCGCAAGGGTTATTTCATCTTCTTTCGCCTGGCCGTCATGCCATTTCTTCATGTATAGGGCGACCGCAGTCTTAAGGCCACTGAAGCTAAAGTCGAGGGATTCATTTGTCAGATAGGCCCTTGGAAACTTAATTTTATCGTTTTTACCATCCAGAGCCATTTTTTCTATGGCAACCCCTCCCGGATAGCCGAGGCCGGATATTTTGGCTACCTTGTCGAATGCCTCCCCTGCTGCATCATCAAGGGTTTGACCCATCAGGGTATATCGGCCGTAATCCTCCACATGATATATGCTTGTGTGCCCGCCTGAAACAGTCAGGGCCACAAAGGGGAATGGCGGGGTTTTTTTCTCCAAGAATATGGACAGGATGTGACCTTCAAGGTGATTAACTGCTGCCAAGGGGATATCGCAGACATAGGCTAACCCTTTCACATAGTAAAGCCCAACGAGAAGTGCGCCCACAAGTCCCGGCCCCACAGTCACGGCAATACCATTTAGATCCTTCATCCCGATCCCCGCCCTTAAAAAGGATTCCTCGACCACAGGCATGATATTCTTGATGTGCTCCCTTGAAGCAAGTTCAGGGACCACGCCCCCGTGGGCATGGTGGATCTCGACCTGAGAATGGACCACGTTAGAGAGGACTGACTTTCCATCAACAACCACTGCTGCTGATGTATCATCACATGAGGTATCTATGCCTAATATTATCATGGGAATAAAGATTTGGGGAACCGTTCAGGAGTTCAAAGGATATTTGTAAGCGTTCACAGGTTCAGAGTAATCCTCCTACGACTAACTACTGACAATAATTCGCAATTGCCCATAAAAAGGACTTTTTACGGGCGCATCATAATCTTAATCGTACTCTTAATCATAATCGTATTGAGTAAGATTAGGATTATGATTAAGATTATGAAATGGGGAAGTTATTTCATCCCAGATCCTTAGGCACTTTAGATCACTTCAGAGCCAGATAGGGCCTTATCTTACGGTAAAGTGCCGGACCGATCCCCCGGACAGATTGAATGTCCCTCAATCTCTTAAAACCATCCCGCCTGGTTCTCTCCTCGACGATTGCCTCCGCAGTCCTGGAACCTATTCCTGGAAGAGAGACGAGCCCATCAGCGCTTTCACTGTTTATAGAAATCGGTATCCCAAGGGTCGTCCGGTAAAAAGCCGACATCTCACCAATTCGCAAGTTGATTTCCTTCTGGTTGTTCCTGATTTCAACATAAGAACCCGAATTGAAGGTGGGCTCCATAGAAAACGGAACGATTTTGTCTTCCGGAATTAATCCCTTGGCACGCTCCACCAACTCTCTTAGAGAGGGTGCGCCATCGAACCGATAAACGCCCGGAAACCTGATATCTCCTGAGACCTGTGCAAACACCTTATCGCCCGAAAGGCGTCTTTCCGAGTCGGGCAGGCTGTTTGAGCCTTTCAGGAAATTCATGGCAATCAGGAAAAACAAAAGAAGAAGGACGCCAATACCGGCCGAGGCGGGATTGTCATCAAGTCTTCTCTTTTTCATCGTCCAAACCAAAGGCCTTGTGCAGGACACGCACAGCTAATTCAGTATATTTCTCCTCAATAAGGCAGGATATTTTTATTTCAGAGGTGCTAATCATCATAATATTTATATTTTCTTTGGCCAAGGTCGCAAACATCTTTTTGGCTACTCCGGCATGAGTCCTCATCCCCACACCAATGATGGAAACCTTGGCAATATCCTCATCGCCTAAGACCCGTTCGGCCCCGATTTCTCCCGCTATATCGCTTACTAACTTCATGGTCTTATAGAAGTCTGTTTTGAGCACGGTGAATGTCAGGTCGGTAAGCCCATCCTGGCTCGTATTCTGCACGATCATATCCACCACGATGCCGGCCCTGAAAACAGGATCAAATATCCTGGAGGCAATCCCTGGCTGATCCGGCACTTTTCGAATAGTCACCCTGGCTTCGTTCTTGTTATAGGCGACCCCTGACACTGCGACTTTTTCCATATCTTTTGTTTCAGCAACCACCATGGTACCCCTCTCGTTGGTAAAAGTTGATCTTACATGGATCGGTACATCAAATTTCTTGGCAAATTCAACCGAACGGATTTCCAGCACCTTTGCGCCTAAGCTGGCCATCTCTAACATCTCCTCGTATGAGATGAAATCCATCTTTTTGGCCCTTGGACAGATGTTAGGATCAGTTGTATAAATACCGTCTACATCGGTAAAAATCTCACAGACATCTGCGTTCAAGGCCGCGGCCAAGGCAACTGCCGTGGTGTCAGATCCTCCCCTCCCCAGTGTGGTAATGTCCCCATGATCATCGAGACCCTGAAAGCCTGCTACGGTCACAATCCTGCCTTGATCCAGGTTTCTGATGATACGATCGGTTTCAATATCATGAATCTTTGCCTTGCCAAATAAATGATCTGTGTGGATGGCCACCTGGAAACCGAGGAGGGATCGGGCATCGTAACCCGTGGCTTTTACAGCCATTGCAAAAAGCGCTACACTTATTTGTTCGCCCGTGGATATAAGCACGTCAAGTTCCCTGGAATCAGGCTCTTCGGTCATATCCTTAGCTAATTTAATAAGCCCGTCGGTTTGACCTGCCATGGCCGAGAGGACAATCACCATCTGGTTGCCCTGAATAGAGGTCTCGATGACCCTCTCGGCAACCGCCCTTATTTTTTCGATGCTTCCAACCGAGGTGCCGCCGTATTTTTGAACAATTAATGCCATGCTTTTCTCACCCCACCTCTTCTTTTATCTGTTTTAAGATTCTCAGGGCCTTCGGGTGGTAACCGGACAGGGTAATTTCCCGGGAGTACTCATCCAGAATCACAAGTTGGACCTTTATACTCCTCTCAGGCAAAACCTCTGGCCAGCGATCGGCCCATTCCATCACTGTAACCCCGTTTCCGTAAAGATATTCATCAAGGCCGGCATTAAGAAAGTCAGAGACATTTTCTAACCGGTAAACATCTATATGAAAAAGCGCACACCTGCCTTGGTATTCGTTCATGAGGGAAAAGGAGGGACTCGTAATGACAGTGTCAGAAGAGATCTCTAATCCCAGGGCCACACCCTTGGTAAACCATGTCTTTCCGCTCCCTAAATCCCCTGCCAAGGCAACAATATCCCCCTCATTAAGGAGCGTCCCTAATCTCAGGCCCAGATTTATAGTCTCTTCACCAGAGGATGTCCGGAATGTGAAAGATTCCTCTTGCAAACTAAATACCCTAAACCCCCACAAGAGTCCTTATAAGGTCGGCCTTGCCGATAATCCCCACTAATAGATCACCGTCCATGACCGGGATGGTGTAAATCTTCTTTTGAGTCATAATTGTGGCGATTTCATCAATGGGAGTTTTTTCGTCCACACTAATAGCCTTCTTAGAGTATAGATCTTCCACCGTAGTAGCGCTGATCCTCTTAAACTCTTTTTCGATGCTTTTTGGGCTCTCGAGATAGACTACCGCATCGAAAATGGCCACCACTGTTGGTATGTGGAGCTTCTTGTCTTTGCGAATAAGGTCACTTTCGCAGATAATCCCGAGGAGCAAGCCATCATCGTCAACCACAGGTACCCCGTTTATGTGGTTTTTGTAAAGGATCTTAGCCAGATCCTTCAAAGAGGTGTCTTTCTTGACTGTAATAACATCGGTAGTCATAATATCGCTGGCATTCAGCATTTTTTGCTCCCTTCTCTAAGGACTAAGGACCTCTAACACCACCATAGCCATGCCGTATTCACCATCATCTGAGAGGCTCAGGTGGATGCCGTTTATCCCCTTTTCTTTACAGATTTCAGATGCTACGCCATAAAGTCTCAGACCTGGTTTGCCCGCAGAGTTGTTAAAGACTTCTATATCCCGCCATCTTATCCCTTTCCTCATGCCCAGACCCAGGGCCTTGGAAAAGGCCTCTTTGGCGCCAAACCGGAGGGCAAAGGCCGAGTAGGACGAAGGCCGGTTGTAACAGATCCGAGTCTCTTCTGCCGTAAATACCCTCTTGACAAACCTGTTGCCCCACTTGCGGATTACTTTTTCAATTCTTCGAATGCTGACAAGGTCTACGCCGGTTCCATAGATCATTTCAAAAACTTTTGACCAGATCGAGCATCTTTCGAACGGCCTCTTCAAAGCCGATTAATACCGCCATTGCCACAATACTATAACCAATGCTGTATTCTTCGATTTGGGATAGGTCCTTAAATCTTTTGACATTCAGATAATTGAGTCCATGGCCAGCGCTAATACCAAGATTCAGCTTAGCAGCGGATTCCACCGCCCTGACAATACGCCCAAAGCGTTCAATGGCCTCTAATTCTGATTTTGCCTCAGCGTAATGCCCAGTATGAATCTCCACAATATCTGCACCACACTCTTGTGCCTCCTTGATCTGTCCGGGATCCGGGTCAACAAAAAAACTGACCTGAATTCCCTCACCTTTCAGGCGTTCTACTGTTCCTCTGTAATGGTCCGGTTGGGCCCTGACATCAAGGCCACCCTCTGTCGTAAGTTCCTCTCTCTTCTCAGGGACAAGAGTAACCAGATCAGGTTTGGTGGCAAGGGCGATATTCACCATTTCACCCACAGCAGCCATTTCCATATTTAGTCTTGTCTTTACGGTCTGTCGTAACAGTCTGAGGTCCCTGTCATTGATATGCCGCCTGTCCTCTCTAAGATGACAGATTATACCCTCCGCGCCTGCCAATTCGGCGAGGCCGGCTGCAAAAACAGGATCGGGTTCATCAACCCCCCTTGCCTGTCGTACAGTGGCCACATGGTCCACATTGACCGCTAAACGTGCCATACGTTTATACCTCCGATTCAAGTGCCTAAAGTGACTAAAGTTTGAAGTGCCTAAAGTTAAATGTGTTGTTTGACATTTATAGATAGTGCCTGGACGAAATCCCTATTTCATAATCATAATCATAATCATAATCGTAATCTTACTCAAAACGATTATGATTAAGAGTATGAATCCAAAAACAAAATAGTAAACGGTTCCAGGACAAGGTATTTGTCGAGCAACTTGCGTAAATCGAGGCAGACAAACCGGTCGGAATCTTTAACTTTCTGTTGCGAGCGTTTTTTTGCTTGGTTTATCCTGGAGGCCTTGATGCAGCCAGTCCTCTTAAAAAAATCACGAAGTTCCTTAACTTTAGGCACTTCAAACTTCAAACTTTAGTTCAACTAATCCCATCAGTCTTTTTTCCTCTTTTTCCATCCGCAACGCCTCAGCCTCGGACTCTTCGTGGTCATGCCCCATAAGATGGAGGACCCCATGGATGAGCAACCGGTCTATGGTATGTTCAATTGTTTCCCCAAATTCATCTGCCTCACTTAGCGCAGCATCAATGGAGATAACCACATCACCTAACATGACAGATTCAACTGCGGGTGTTTGCTTAGCCGGCGCATCCAGATCGGCCATGGGGAACGCCAGGACATTTGTGGGCCCTTTCCTCCCCAAATAGCGAAAGTTGAGTTGCGCCATGCGACTGTCATCGGTAAAGAGAATGCTCAGTTCCTTGTCATGACAGCCCAAGTCTTTTAAGACTCTCGCTAACTTCTCCCTTATCTTCCCTTTTTCCACCCCTGGAATTTCCCGATGGGAGCTGATCTGTATCTCCATTTTTTCCCTTTTTAGTAGGCCCTCTCTTTTCCCCTCCAACGGCTTCTCGATTATGGGCGGGGGTGATCTTCGCCACTGGTTCAGGATATTCAACACGGTGATGAAAAATGCCGCCCAAGGTCTTGTTAAAACTCTTTGCAATCTCATGAAGATCCTTCAGGGTCAATTCGCATTCATCCAGTTGACCGTCAGAAAAAATCTTATTTATTATTTTTTGGACCATTCCCTGAATCCGTGCCGGAGTAGGGTCCACGAGTGTTTTGGACGCAGCCTCTACAACGTCTGCAAGCATTACAAGCCCGGCTTCCTTTGTCTGAGGCTTGGGTCCAGGATAACGGAAATCCTCTTCCTCTACCTGAAGGTATTTCCCGCCCTTCTTCTCCCCCTGTTGTTTGGACTTTTCGTAAAAAAACGTAATCAGCGATGTCCCGTGATGCTGCCTAATAATGTCAATAAGTTCCTTTCCCAACTTATATTCCTTTGCCAACTCAACGCCGTCTTTGACATGAGAAATGAGTACCAGGCTGCTCATGGAAGGGGCTAATTTCTCATGCTTGTTTTCTCGGTCTCTCTGATTTTCGATAAAATAAAGAGGCTTTTTTATCTTTCCTATATCATGATAATAGGCGGCCACTTTTGCAAGAAGCGGATTGGCATTGACCGCCCGGGCCGACGCCTCTACCATGTTGCTCACAATAACGCTGTGATGATATGAGCCCGGGGCCTGGACCATAAGTTCCCTCAAGAGAGGCTTATCCAGATTAGCCAATTCAAGGAGTTTAATATCCGTGGTATAGCTAAAAGACATTTCGATCAGGGGCAGGATTCCCGTGGCCACAACTCCAACGAGAACTCCGCCGATTAGGGCTGAACAAAACGCTATCAAGGCCTCCAAGGTAAAAAATGAACCGTATAAGGCTTCTATGGAAAGGGCCAGGATCATGTTGCATACACTTACTTTTAGTCCGGCCTTTATAAGAGCGCCTC
The DNA here is from genome assembly GCA_030611815.1 of Desulfobacteraceae bacterium. Taxonomy (GTDB): domain Bacteria; phylum Desulfobacterota; class DSM-4660; order Desulfatiglandales; family Desulfatiglandaceae; genus Desulfacyla. The sequence continues at coordinate 2,745 of JAUWPC010000027.1, read as the reverse complement.
CTTCTCTATATCGTCTTACACCGTATGCCGCCACTAAAGAGCTGATAAAGAAATAGACAAAGAACTCCACCCCACCGTCTACAACAATGCAGGCCAAAACCGAAATGATGAGAGAAAAACTTGCTGCCACGGCTATTCCATGGAAGATGGATATAAGCATGGCGCCGCTCGCAACCGGTAGGGCAAATAGCAAGGCCTTAGGGGAAAAAAAATGAAAGCCCCGCGCAATTTCAAAGGCTACGAAATTAAAGGCGATTACTACTAAAAAAATAAGCAAAAGGGTGACTGCATTAAAAAGCAGGTCTTTTACCTCGGGGCGGGATGATTGATTGCTGAACAGACCAACAAAGTACATGGACGAGAGAAGAAAGGCGATAAGAATTGCCATTGCAGGGACCCTGCCTAACATCTTTTTCTGCTTTAAGAACTTGTATTGCTCAGAAAGCTTGAGAAGATGCTCGGGCGTAATCCTTTCACCTTCCCTGATAAGCATTTCACCCTTTTTCACTTTGAAATAAAAGGGCTTAACCGATTTACGGGCCTCTTCTTTTCTTAAGGCAGTTTCCCTTTTGTTGACGGTAAGATTTGGTTTGATCAGGGCAGCAGCTAATTCCAATGACCCCTTGGCAAGTTCTTTGGGCTTCATTCCCCTGGTCAGGACCTTGCCCCGCCCATTTATGAACTCCCCGGCGGTCTTGAGATCGTAGAATCGTTCAAGATCAAGGCCTTTATCCTCCTTTCCATCGTGGATATTATGCAGGATAATCCCCTTGCCACTCTGGCTCATCAGCATAATCTTGTTGCCGACAACCCCGCTGTGAAAAAGATCAGTGACCAATCCGATCACTGCTTCTTCCGCTTCAGGGGAAAAATCATTTCTAATGAAAATATCGATAAGCTTTTCGTTGTAAGGGATATCAAGGATTTCAAAAAACCGGCTCTTGAAGGCATTTTCAGCCTCCAAATGGTCGCTGAGAGTCTTTTCAGATGTTACAGCACTACTGTCGTAGGAGTAGGAAAGTTCAAGAGATTTGGCTAAATACTCTCTCCCTGCTTCAAAGGCCTCTTTTATTTTAGAAACAACATCAGTTGCGGTCGGGTCAAAATCGTATACTGATAAAACAGCTCTGACAGCTTCCTGCCTGTCTTTCTCAGTCAGTTCACTGTTTTCAACAAGAAATTCCCGAGAGGCTTTGATATCACGATCAGCCACATCCCCCAGATTATATGCCTTGGGAGGGGTCAAGATGCTTGGAAAGAGGAGAATTGAAATGATCATGCTCAGGCTGAGCAGGATATACCACCTCTTCGCCTCAGGGCGGAACCAGATAGGAGCATCCTCTCGCCTTTTCCCTGATGCTTTTCTTCTATTAAGGGATTTCAATTTCGACTTATCCAATCTATTTGCTGGCATAACAAAGTGACACAGCCTCAGGCATGTTTCAGGCTATCAATCTTTTCATAGGCATCAATGATTTTTTGGACCAACCGGTGCCTTATGACATCTTCTCTTGAAAAATAGACAAACCGGATACCTTTGATTCCCTCTAAGATTCCCTTAGCTTCCATAAGGCCGGAGATTTTTCCTTTTGGAAGATCTGTCTGGGTAACATCTCCCGTAATAACGGCCTTGGAGCTGAAACCGAGACGGGTCAAAAACATCTTCATCTGCTCGGGGGTAGCATTCTGGGCCTCGTCCAAGATTACAAATGAATCATTCAAGGTCCTCCCCCTCATAAAGGCAAGTGGCGCTACTTCTATCACCCCCTGCTCAAGCAGGCGAGATGCGTTTTCAAAGGGCATCATATCATGAAGGGCGTCGTACAACGGCCGGAGGTAGGGATTCACCTTTTCATAAAGATCACCAGGCAAGAAACCCAAGTGTTCGCCGGCCTCCACCGCAGGTCTTGCCAAGACAACCCTGTTTACCTCCTTTTTAGCCAAGGATGCTATCGCCATGGCCATGGCGAGATAGGTCTTTCCAGTCCCGGCCGGACCGATTCCAAATACAATATCAAACTTCTTTATACTATCAATATATTTTTTCTGATTGATTGTTTTAGGTGTTATTATCTTTTTGCTGGATGAGATATAGACCTCTTCTTTGAATATCTCTTTCAGGTCAGCCGACCGGTCCCCGCTCAGAATCCTGACCGCGTATTCCACATCATTAGGATAGAGAGGGTAATCGGCCGCCAAGAGTTCATAGAGCTGGTTCAGGACTTTTTCCGCGAGTTCGACCTCCCAATCTCCACCTTTGAGCAGCACCACATTTCCCCTGAGATTCAGAGAAACCCCGATCTTTTTTTCTAACAGTCTAAGATGCGTGTTCTGCTCTCCGCACAAACTTCGCAACAATTCGTTGTCCGGAAAGCTGATTTTCTTGCTGACAGCCGTGTCTTCTGTAACTGCAGGTTTATCCAAAATAAGTTCCTAAATGAAGGGGTTTTTGAAATTCTATCAGGTTTCTCCTGATACTTGAACCACAATACGTCTTTCACGCGGTCTGTTATCAAAATCAAGGAGCACAATTTGTTGCCACATGCCCAAGGTCATTTTGCCCTCAACAAACGGTATATGTAACGATGCCCCGAAAATAGCCGCACGGACATGGGAGTAACCGTTTCCGTCGCCCCACCTCTCATTATGCTCGTAATATATATCCTCCGGGGCCATTTTTTCTATCGCCTTTTTCAGATCGTTTATGACCCCGCTTTCAAACTCAATGGTGGTAAGGGCGGCAGT
>JAUWPC010000272.1 GCA_030611815.1 Desulfobacteraceae bacterium | reverse complement strand
TTGCCGTCATATGCAGAGGCTCAACTGTCCGAATATGGGAGAGTACCTCCTTGAACTGGAGAGGAACAGTAAGGTTAGGAGTCAATGTGAACGCCTGATGACCGTCTCTATCAGCCGGTTTTTCCGGGATAAAGGGATGTGGGATGCCCTTCGGAAAGAGATATTGCCCGGACTCCTTAAGGCGCACGCTGAAAAAATATCGATCTGGTCCGCGGGATGCGCATCCGGTGAAGAGGTTTACAGCCTGAAGATCCTTTGGGATACCCTGATCTTTCCAAATACGCCATCACCTGAACTATCGATCACTGCCACTGATATGAATCCGATCTACCTTAAAAGGGCCAGAGACGGGATCTATCCGCTAAGCAGTCTGAAAGAGGTCCCTGAACACTTTCTACCAAAGTATTTCAAACCAGAGGGCGGAGGTAAGCGCTACAGTTTAAAGGCTTCCCTGAGAAATGGAATTTCATGGCAGATGCACAACCTCCTCTCTTGCATTCCTGAATCTAAATTTCAGATTATCTTTTTAAGAAACAACCTCCTGACCTATTACGAGGACGAGGTCAAAAAATCCGCCCTGAAAAATCTATTGACACATCTCTGCCCGTGCGGTTTTCTTATTATCGGATCACACGAGAAACTCCCCTTTGAGACCTCTGAACTTCGTCATTATGGAGCTTTTTCGTATATATTCAAAAAGCAGGGCTGAGACGTAAATGGCGGTGAGAATGGAACGGGAAAGGCAAAATTATCCATTCGCATCTTACAACTGATAGGCAATGGTATTTGGAGTAGTTGTTCAATGGGAACCTGCCGGTATTGTGGGGATGATTCCAGGACAATCTCAGGTGTGATCGGCTTTTGCGCTGATTGTATCAGGGCAGACTTTGATAAGGTCTGGCCCGAGATCAAGAAAGTCCATAACCGCAGCCGAAATGCCTACAGGTTACTTGAGGAGCCTCCTCATGCGCCGGAAGGCATATCCTGCCCCTTTTGCCTGCGGAAATGCCGTATACCGGAAGGAGATAAGGGATATTGCGGCGTACGCAGAGTGGAAAATGGCAGAATAAGGGGAGGAAGACCTCATGAAGGGAATCTATATTACTATTATGATCCGCTTCCCACCAACTGCGTGGCCAGCTTTGTCTGTGCCGCAGGAACCGGTTGCGGGTACCCTCGATATGCCGTATCCAACGGACCGGAATATGGACACAAGAACCTGGCAGTCTTTTATAATGCCTGTTCGTTTAACTGCCTTTACTGCCAGAATTACCACTTTAAAAATGAGGCCTTTTCTCCCATAAAGGTCTCGGCCAAAGAGCTGGCATGTGCAGCAGACGGAAAAACATCCTGCATATGCCATTTTGGAGGAGACCCCGCGCCACAGATCCTCCACGCCCTTAAGGCCTCAAAGCTTGCCAGAAAATATGCGGGTTCCCGAGTCCTCAGGATATGCTGGGAGACGAACGGCGCCGTGCGAGAGCCGTTCCTTACCGAGATGGCAGATCTATCATTGGCGTCAGGAGGATGTATCAAGTTCGATCTAAAGGCCTGGCATGAAGGGCTTCATTATGCCCTTTGCGGAACAACAAACAAAAAGACCCTGGACAATTTCAAGAGATTAGCAGAATGGATATATAGAAGGCCGGAGCCTCCCTTTCTCATTGCCAGCACCTTGCTGGTGCCAGGATACATTGACGAAACCGAGGTGGCGGGTATAGCAGGGTTTATTGCAGAGCTCAACCCTGATATCCCTTACAGCCTGTTGGCCTTTTACCCGCAGTTTTACATTGATGACCTTCCCACCACGTCTCGCTCTCATGCGTTTCGCTGCCAGGCCGTGGCCCGGGATGCCGGACTTAATCGTGTTCATGTCGGGAATATTCACCTCCTTGGAGATGATTACTGAGATTAGCCCGCCTCGATGCCCCCGGTGACCCTGCCCCTTATGCAGGCCACCAGTGTCAAGATCTGCCATTATCAGATCCAATAACGGATCCGGATCAGCGTCGGTTTGGCTTCTTTACCTCTATCTTCATCTCCAACTCCTTTCTATTAACATGTCAAATGAAAACCGGCACCAACCCTCTTTTCCTGTACCAGCTCATTGAAAACCTTGATCGCCTTTTCGTTCGGTGCCGCAATAAATTCAATAGCCAATTTTGACAGGTCCTCCTCGAGATTTCTGTCCGGTATCACACCTCCACTCACACCTGTTCCAGCTACGATGACCTCGGGTGATGAATCAATAAGTTCTCGCAGGTCATCCATGGAGAGCTGGTGACCCCTTTTGCGCCGCCACGGTTTCAAAATCTTGCCGTCCGGATGGATAATGAGATCGTCGGTGTATGGCTTTCCGTTGATGACAAGGGTGCCAAAGGAGCAGCTTTCGATTCTTACTGATTTCATTTCGTTACCTTTGTGAGCATTTGTATCTGTATTATATATAGATAAAATATTCGACAGATGCAATCAGGCGTGATGATATTTAGTGCCTGAACGAAAACTGTCTTTTTCGCCTCCCGCCTCGGCGGGACGTCAGACTCAAATTTTAATCCTCGAAATATTCAATATATTCCTATGGTTAATCCCGCTAAAGCGGGACTCATGCGCCTTGATCTTGAACGAAATTGAACGTTTTTCAAAGGTCTCAGTGTGAAAGGAGGAAAAAGGAGGGCGTCTGGGATCTTGAATAAAGAATTGGCTGTATTTTTCACACCTTGATATTCTTCCAGTTCCTGTGGGTATCCTCCACACCGCCTTTGATCAGGCTGAGTGCCGATTTGTTTACATCAATGGTGGTGATGGATCCATTCTCAGGCCAGAAACAGACAACACGGTCGTCTCCGGTCGCTTCTCCCACAGCTGCATTAATGGCAATAGAGTGGGAAAAAAGCACCGTGTCTTCTTCAAATTCACAGAGCGCCCCGATAAAACCACTCCTCCAGGCCTTGAGGTTTCGCTCTAAACTCAGCCACTTTAGCGCTACCAGCCTGTGAAGCCATTGAAGTCTTTCCGCCAGATCTTCAACCGGGGATGGAATCTCCCCTATACGTTCATCCACCCGGGGTGTTACATTCCAGATTTCAGCCAACGGCACTGAAGTTTCCAGGGCGCGCGCATAGGGGCTTGATACAATTTTGAGCGGACCCAAAGGGGCCAGCGACCGGGCAGCAGTCCTGGCCTGTTCACGGCCCATAGGGTCGAGGCCTGGATCACGTTCTTCGCCCCATTGGCCCTTGGCCTTTCCATGGCGCACAAGATAGATTCTTGCCATACAGTTTCCTGACTCCTTTTTTGCAGCATCTCTGATGCTTTTTGAAATCAATGGGTCTCTTTTGCTGCTACGGTCCTCCTCAGCTCAATGATCACTGTTTCTTCGACCACCAAATCAATCCGAAACCCTTCATCATGAATCTTCTGACCTCTATAGAATATAGGTAACCCCAACTAAGGGGGTAAGGCTACATCGGATTGGACAGCTAATTCCATATATTTCAGTTCAACAGGCATGGCGGATTGATGATTAGATCCTCCACGTCTCGATTTTTGCCCGGGCAGATGGCCAAAATCATGAGAAAAGGCCTCCCCGTCTCGAAGCACTACGTAACGTCACATAGAACAGCCATGCGGCACACAGCAGGACGGCCCCCAAGAGCAGAAACAGGTTGCTGTAGGGGCCTGCGGATACCGTGGCCGTCAGGGGATTGATGGGGGCGTGATCCTTGGAAATGTCCAGCAGTTTTCCGATAAATGCCGCGCTGAAGGCCCCGGACATGAAGAAGAAGAGGTTATACACGCCCATCCCCACCCCCAACTGCTCCCGCGGGAGCGTGGAAGAGACCATATAGGCGATGGAGGACTGAAACAGGGAAAACCCCATGTAGCACAGCATCAGGTTCAGGGAGATGACCCAGGGGCGCAAACCTGCGAAGGTGGAGAGGAGCAGAAACCCCGACATTAGCAGCGTCATGGCGGTATATACCACGGGTGCACTTCCTCTTCTGTCCACGAATCTTCCGCCCATGATCCCTGCAATAGCGCCGACCATGGCCCCGGGAAACATCACCAGCCCAATGTTGCCGGTTTCCAGGGCGTTCAGGTCCCGCAGCATCAACGGCGTCATGAACAGCACGCCGAAAACCGTACTCAGGGCTAAAAAGGCCATAATGATCATGTTGCGGTAGGCCTCATTGCGGAACAGGGAGGGGCTCACGAAGGGGAATTTTGTGTGATGGATGTGCACCAGGAAACAGGCCATCAGGATCACCCCCACCGGCAGGGTCCACCACACCGTGGTGGTGATAAAGAGGAGGAGGGAGCCGATGGCAGCCACCATGAGGAGCGCCCCCGGGGTATCGAATCGGCCTTCGCGCCGGGTTTGGTGGGGCAGGTACCGCCGGAAGGCCGGGATGGTAAACAGGGTGACCGTAGAGATGATAAACAGATACCGCCAGTGAAAAGTGCCGGTCAGAAACCCGCCCAGGATGGGGCCTACGCCGGCACCCACCGCCACAGTGGCCGCCAGAACGCCGAGCACCCGGCCCTTTTCGGAAACGGGGAAATAGGCCGTGGCGATGATCATGCCCAGGGCCGGGATGGCCCCGCTTCCCGAGGCCTGCACCATGCGCGCGGCGATCAGAATGGGATACCACTGTGACAGGAAACCCATGATGGATCCGGCATTGAACAGGACCAGCCCGATGGTCACAAGGGTTTTGATGGGATAGGTATCCGCAAGCCTGCCATAGGTGACCGAACTGATGGCGAAGATGATCACATACCCGCTCACCACCCAGCT
>JAUWPC010000270.1 GCA_030611815.1 Desulfobacteraceae bacterium | reverse complement strand
ACCCTCTTCCCATTAAGGGGATGACGGTGGCCAAAGCCGAAACCGATTGCCTCCAAAGTCGTCTCTCCCTGGCGTACCCTGAGTTTGATATGACGCTCCCCTACAACACGTGATCCTGAGACATGGAGTGACCGTGCTCGGAAAACCGGCTCAGGGTTTTCCTCGCCAAAAGGGGAGAGGGCCGTGATCTGATCGATCATTTTATGGTCAATCTCTTTAAGAAGAAGATCGGAATCCACATCAATGGTAGGGACAAGATCTTCGTCAGTCATCTCTTTTTCGGCAAGCCCTTCCAGTTCACGTTTGAGGATCTCAAGGTTCTCTTCATCTAACCTGAAGCCTGCTGCATGGGCATGTCCGCCGAACTTGTGAAAAAGGGACCTAAGGCGACTCAAGGCCTTAAAAAGATTGAAACCATCGATGCTCCTCCCCGAGCCGGTGGCAATCCCATCCTTGACGCCAACAACCAATGAGGGCCGATGATATCTTTCAACAAGCCTTGATGCAACGATGCCTAAAACCCCCTGATGCCAGTTTTCTCCCCACAAAAGAAGGGTTGTGCGATCGGCAATCTGCCCCTCGCTCCTGATCATATCCTCTATCCGATCGAGTATACTCTGTTCCAGTCTCTGGCGCCGGCCGTTTGCGACATTAACCTTCAAGGCGAGCTCCTTGGCCTCCTGACCATCGGTAACGGTCAGGATTCGTAGCCCGGCATCGGAATCACCCAGCCTCCCCGGTGCGTTAAGGCGGGGGGCAAGCCTGAACGCCAGATCATCAGAAGATATCTCTGAACTCTTAACACTCGCCACATCCATCATGGCCCTTATCCCGGGCCATCTCGAGTCGGCCATACGTCTTATGCCACCCTTAACAAGCATCCTGTTCTGACCTAACAGCGGCACCCTGTCCGCAATGGTCCCCAAGGCAACCAGATCAAGATATTCCCTTAAATCAGGCTCGGGTCGGCCCTTAAACCAACTCTGGTCCCTCAAGGCAGCCCTGATTGCAACAGCCAGGAAGAATGCCAGGCCCACTCCTGCAAGATCTTTGAAGGGGAAGGGGCAATCAGGTTGGTGAGGGTTGATTACCGGACAGTTGAGCCGGGACTCCCCTGACATCTGGTGATGATCAGTAACAACCACCTCCATGCCCAGGCCCTTTGCCAGATCAATCTCTCTTGCACCCGAGATGCCGCAGTCCACTGTGATGATGAGTCCTGTCCCGTTCCTGCCGATCTGCTCAATGGCCTTCCCGTTAAGGCCATAACCCTCTTCCAACCGGTTGGGCACGTAAGATGTCACAGGTATGCCGAGATCCGAAAAAAAATGCAAAAGCACTGCAGTGGCAGTGAGCCCGTCCGCATCATAATCTCCATATATGGTGATTTTGTCACGGGTCTCCATGGCAGCGAGGATGGTTTTTAGCGCACTGTCCATCCCCTTCATGAGCATTGGATCAGCCATTTGGGATAAGCGGGGGGAGAGGAAAGATTGTGCAACTGAGTTCTCCGTAATGCCACGGTTGATTAGCAGTTGCGCCTGTAAGGGGGTAATGCCGGCCTTGCGGGCAAGTTGAGAAGCGGCAGGGGATGCGGGTTTTAGTTTCCAGACCTTATTAGGAGACACGGCAGGGTTCACAGGGTTTCCAGGAGCTTTTCTATGGCTTCCACATCTTCGGGGACATCAACTTCAATGGAGTCATGAATAGTCTCTATGACCTTGATCCTATATCCATGTTCCAAGGCCCTCAACTGTTCAAGCTTTTCCAGGCGTTCGAGCGTTCCTTCAGCAAGGGAGGTGAACCGCATCAGGAAATCCATACGGAAGCAGTAGAACCCAAGATGCTTGTAATAAACCGAATCGGGCCTTCCGTCGCGGCAAAAAGGGATGGAACAGCGCGAAAAATATATTGCAAATCCCTCTCTGTCTGTAACAACCTTAACATGATTGGGATTTTGAATATCCCTCTTATCCCTGATCTTATATTTCAACGTGCTCATCGGGATCGCCCTGTCATCTATAAGTGGTTTGACAAGATCTGTAACTACAGATGGATGAAATGACGGCTGATCACCCTGGATATTCACAACGAGGTCATCATCCTGCAGTCCCATTTTCAGGGCTGCTTCACCGATGCGGTCCGTGCCGGAACGATGTGTTTTCGCAGTAATAACAGCCTTGCCCCCGAACTGATTAACGCATCCTGCGATCCGGTCATCGTCCGTTGCAACGAAGACTGCCGAAAGCTCAGGGCATGAGAGGGCGCGTTCATAGGTGTGTTGAATCATCGGTTTGCCGGAAATTAACGCTAAGGGTTTCCCGGGAAAACGGCTTGAATCGTATCTTGCCGGTATAAAAGCAAATATTTTCATAAGCGGAATAATTGAGGAATTACGAATTTAGGCATTTAGGAATTGAGGGCGGCCTACCTACAATAATTCCCAATTCCTGAATCCCTAAATCCCTAAATTTTCTCTCAATCATCAATCCAATAGCTTGCGCAGGCAGAATCAGACTCCCATGCAGTGACCTTGCTTACCTTGACCCCTTGGATGTTCAGTTTACGTGAGATTGATTCAAATATATGGCAGGAAATATTCTCTGAGGATGGTTCGGCATTTTTGAAGGGCGCCAATTCATTTAAAAATTTGTGGTCCAGTTCATCTATTACCCTTTTTGTCTCACTTTTTATCAGCCTGAAATCGATCAGCAGGCCATCCTTTCCCAATTCGCCGCCAATAACGGACACCTCTATCTTCCAGTTATGTCCATGCAGGTTCTCACATCCGCCTCGAATCTCTCTTAACTGGTGTGCAGCAGCAAACTGAGAGGTTATCTTAAGCTCATACATGCACTTCGCTCCTCACTCGGCCTTCTCTTCCTTTTTTTCTTCATCCGTTTTCTCCGCTTCCACTGCCGGGGCTTCTTCTTGATCTTCTACCGCAGCTGTTTCTTCTTGATCTTGTACCGCAGCCGCTTCTTCCTCGGTCTTCCCGCACTCGGTACATTTTCCGTCAATTATGATCCCTGTGCAGGCCCCATTGGGACATAAGACCCGGTCTTCAAGATCAAGATCGTCATCATATTCAATAAAATCCTCATCCCGGGAGATTTCTTCCAAACCTTCCTTCAAAGGGGCCCCGCATGCTATACAATAATTCGCATCCTCAAAGACCATCTCCCCGCACTTGGGGCAGGGAGAACCCGGGAGCTCTTTTTCACAATGTGGACATTTCATACCTAATAACCTCCTCTTTTCAAATGGAAGTTTCCCCCTCTAATCAGGGGAAACTGATCGATAGAATCGCTTTTGAGTTAAGGAGTATAGGGAAATTGGGGTTGAGTGTCAAACATTAATGAGCCTTGCTATAATCTTTTACTTTGCCATGATAGATGTTATACTTATTTCTAATTTTGAGAGAAATATGAAGGTCAGGAGAGCGCAGTCGTGAAAGGAGGCCAAATATGAAAAATCGCAATTTTTTCCTTCAGTCGGTGTTTATCGCATTTCTGTTCAGTCTAATCATCCCCTTAGGAGTCAATGCCGAGATCGAAGGACCGGCCGGGGGTCAGTGGAACCTTAGGAAGGTGGCGCTGTTTAAAAGCGGTGTGGGATATTTTGAACTGCGGGGAAGTGTGGAGGCAGGAGGGGGGATTGAACTCCATTTCAAACGCGAACAGATGAATGACCTGCTAAAGAGCCTTACCATCCTCAACTTGAGCGGGGGAGAGGTCGGCAGTATCGTTTATGACAGCACAAAGACCGCAAAGCAGCAGTTGAGCGATTACGCCTTTGATCTCCGAAAGGGCGATGGTCTGCCACAGGTGCTGGAGCAATTGCAGGGAAGCAAGATTGAACTGATAATCGGGAGCCACGCCTCAGGCGTGGCCATAACGGGGACCATCGTCGGCGTGGAAACGCGGATCACCATGGAAAATCAAATCAAGATTCCACGCTTTTATCTGAGCATCATGGACAGCAATGGTCAACTGCGCAGTTTCGACACCAATGAAATTAGTGGAGTAAAATTCCTTGATCAAAGACTTAACCAGGACATAAAAAGGTATCTGACGATCCTGTTTCAGAAGCATCGAAAGGATGAAAAAGCCGTTCTCATAACGCCAACGGGAGAAGGGAGGCAGGAGCTTCTAATCAGTTATGTGACAGAAGTTCCGGTATGGAAGGCAACTTATCGCATTATAATCCCGGAGGGCAAAAAAGGTATCAAACCGTTCCTGCAGGGATGGGCCATTATTGATAATGTGAGCGGGAAAGACTGGAAAAATGTCGAGCTTTCCCTAATCAGCGGTTTGCCCATATCGTTTGTCCAGAATCTTTATGACCCCCAATTCAAAAAACGACCGGTCGTTAAACTGGAAAAGGAGGCCCCGTTGGCGCCGGCAGTCCCGGAGGCGGGCATGCGCACGGACCGGATGCTAACAGCCGCGGCTCCAATGGCTAAACCTAAACAGAGACGAATGAAATCCTTTGCCGCAGAGAGAGAGATGAAGGAGATGCGCCTTGAAGGAGCGAATTTTGATGAGAGGATGCGGGAATTAAAAGTAGACACAATTACCCGTGAGAAGGGTGAGATGTTTGAGTACAGGATTGACCATCCTGTTACAATAGAACGAAACCGCTCGGCCTTGGTACCGATTGTGGCAGCAGAGATCGAGGGCCAGGCAGTCGATCTCTACAACGAGAAGATACGGGCGGATAACCCCCTCGCAGCGGTAAGGCTGAAAAACAGCACAGGTTTGACATTGGAAGGGGGGCCATTGACCGTTTTCCAGGGAGGCAGCTATGCAGG
>JAUWPC010000105.1 GCA_030611815.1 Desulfobacteraceae bacterium | reverse complement strand
GAACAGGGTTTTCGTTCAGACACTACTTCAGCAACGGTTCCTTACGTTTTCTCGACGGAAGGATTGCCATTGACTCTCGATATTTAGCAACTGTACGACGGGCAACGTTAATGTTAAGTCGCTTCATCATTTTTTCAATCTCTTTGTCGCTGTAGGGCTTGGCTTTGTCTTCGTTTTTGATAATATTGCGGATATGTTCTTTTACGCTTTCAGATGCAAGGGCATCTCCGTCAAACATACTGATAGAACTGTTAAAAAAGAATTTAAGCTCAAAGAGACCTTGCGGGGTATTAACATATTTGTTTGTGGTTACCCTGCTGACAGTGGACTCGTGCATTTCGATGTCTTCAGCCACGTTACGAAGGACGAGGGGCTTGAGATGAGTGATACCCTTATCAAAAAACTCTCTCTGAAAGCGGACAATACTCTCTGTTACCCGAAATAAGGTCCTTTGACGCTGGTTGATACTCTTTATCAACCAGGCTGCGGATCTCAGTTTTTCCTGGATGTAGGCATTTGTCTCCTCTGATAAGGAGCCTTTATTCTGCAACAGTTTTTTATAATAATTATTTATCCTCAATTTGGGCAAGCCATCGTCATTTGTTACAATCTCATAATTATCACCCACGTTTACGACATAAATGTCGGGTGTTATATAGATGATCTCCTCATTCAAGTAGACCCTGCCGGGCCTCGGATCCAGCCCCTGAATAACGGATACAGCGGCGACCACATCCTCAACGGGAACCAAAAGACTATCCGCAATTCGGTCGTATCTCTTCTCTTCCAGATCCTTCAGGTGCTCCATAATTATTTTTTCTACTATGGTTCCCTCAAGATTTTGAAATCTGGCCTGAATGAGCAGAGATTCCCGGACGTCTCGGGCTGCCACCCCCACTGGATCAAAGACCTGAATCAAACGGAGAGTTTCAATTGCCTTTTTAAGGGAATGTCCTGTAACCTGTGAGATTTCTTCCAAAGGGATGTCCAAATATCCATCTTCATCCAAATTTCCTATGATGTGGATTCCAATCTCTTTTTGCGCCTCATCCATACTGCTCATGTTGAGTTGCCAGATAAGGTGAGAGGAAAGATTCGTCTTGGTGTCGGTAATATTGTCAAAGGACGGGGCATCTCTTTCCTCGTAACGGGGCTCAGCCCAACCGGTGTTATATTCTGTAAGATAGGTCTCCCAGTCCACATCATCGCGGGCCCGCTCCTCTACAGTCACTTCAGGGAGCGCAGGAGGAGGTTCTTCGGACGGTTCATCTTTTCCCGCATCTCCCCCCTCATCCTGCTCAGATTCCCCATCTCTCCCCTCATCCTGCTCAGATTCCCCATCTGCACCCTCTTCCAGTACAGGATTTTCCTCCATTTCCTGGGAGACGGTTTCAAGGAGTTCCAGCCTTGAGAGTTGGAGGAGTTTAATAGCCTGCTGCAGCTGGGGGGTCATGACAAGCTGCTGGGTAAGGCTTAATGATTGTCTTAGTTCTAATGCCATAACGAATTCATATAGCCTTCAAGAATTTGTTTTTGGTTTCTTGGATAGGTACTTTTTTGGTAACCGTTCACGGGTTCAAAGGTTAAGGGATGAAATAGGTTTCCTATTTCATAATCTTAATCATAATCCTAATCTTACTCAACACGATTATGATTAAGAGTACGATTAAGATTATGATACGCCCGTAAAAGGTCTTTCTTACCGTAAATTACGAATCATTGTCAGTAGTTAGCTTTAGGAGAAAAATTCTGAACCTGTGAACGCTTACCATAAATCCTATAGATTAAAGTCGTCACCCAGATAAACGCTCCGGGCAATTTTGCTCTTCACGATATTGTCTGGGGGCCCCTCTTCGATGATTTTGCCTTGGTTTATAATATAAGCCCTGTCACAGGCGCTTAATGTTTCTCTGACATTATGGTCAGAAATTATGATGCCAAGGCCCCGTTCTCGCAACTGTTTGATGATCTGCTGGATGTCATTTATGGCAAGCGGATCAATCCCTGCAAAGGGTTCATCTAAAAGCATAAACCTTGGATCTGTAATAAGTGCTCTGGTTATTTCCAGCCTCCGCCGCTCTCCTCCGGAAAGGGACATGGCCTTTTGTTTAGCCAAATGGTCAATACCAAGTTCTGTCAAGGCTTCTTGGATGCGTGATTTCCTCTTATGGGAAGGGACATCCAAGATCTCCAAGATTGCAAGCAAGTTCTGCTCTACAGTTAGTTTTCTGAATACTGAGGGCTCCTGGGCGAGATAACTGATTCCTTTCCTGGCCCTGCGGTACATCGGATCACTGGTGATATCTTTGCCGTCTAAAAAGATCATCCCCTCATCAGGATGAGCAAGACCTACCATCATATAAAACGTGGTGGTCTTGCCTGCCCCGTTCGGACCGAGAAGACCGACAATCTCCTGTCGTTTAACCTCTATGTTTACCCGATCGACAACCCGCTTTCCGCTGTAGATCTTTACCAGGCCTTCTGCCTGGAGCATTTCATTTACCACGGTCAAGGCCCTGCCCCTTCACTTGCCCGGGAAAGATGACGGCCCTCACTTTCTTATCCTGTAAGCTTTCTACAACACTTCGATCTTCTTTCAAAAAAAGCGTTATTCGATCCCCCTCAACGAAATTATTCCCCTGCTTCACAACCGGTTTCCCCGTAAGGACCAATTTTTCATCTAACTGGTAGTACACGGCCTTTTTTCCGGTTGCAACTCCACCCTCGGCCCGAACAATTTTAACGTCTCCTGTGGCAACTATCTTGTCTATTTTAGTAGCTGTTTCTCCGGACCCCTTCTTTTCAGGCGCTTCTTCAAAATAGACTACCATTTTGTGACAGTATACAGCAAAATTGTCCATCTGAGCCTCTACATCACCTGTAAATGTCACCGTCTTTTTTTTATTATCTGCTTCCAAGGTGGTGGAATTTATCACTATCGGTTTTGACGCACCCTTTTTGGCTTGGTTTTCCGAGCTTGCAGATTGTGCAGGATGCGACCACATAGTCAGTGATAACAGGGCTGCAAAAAATAGCAATAAAGTATGTCTCAGGTCTCTCATCGGGTCGCAGGCTCCTCATTTATTATGGTGGTAACGTCTGATAATATTTTAATCTTTTCCTTGGTCATATCTGCAAAAAGGCCCCTCCCTTTAACATTGAAAAACGGGCCTACTATCTTGACAGGTTTTTCTGTTCTTAAATGTCCGAGTTTTTCGTCTATCAACACATAATCCGTAAAGATCTTATATTTGTCGCCGTAAAACCCTTCCAAATTGCCCCATAGCTCGATTTTTCCGGAATCTTTAAAATAATTTCCTCTTTTCCCGCTGAGTTTAAACCAGGGTTTTCCTTCAGGTTCAACCTTCAGTTTAAAGTCATAAAACCGGATAGTCTTCATATCTTCGGAAAATCGAACTTCTTCAGCATCAAGAACCCATTTCATCTTTTCATCCGGATCATCCTGGCGATAGTGGACATCCTTGAGCTCAAGTCCCTCACCTGACACGATATTTTTCAAAAGAGCAGTCGTCTTTAGAAGCTCTTTTCCCGATTTTGCAAGGTAAAAGGTAACTAAAACCAGCAACGCCCCTAATCCTAAGAGGGGCCAATGTCTCTTGAAGAGAATTTTCATAGAGACCGTACTATATCAACCCCCGCTTTGTTCTGTAAAGCCAATTTTAGGCCACGCCCCCTTGCTCTTCAATATCCATTCGCACGCCTCTCTTACAGCCCCGTACCCCCCTTTTTTCTCTGTAACAAAATCAGCTTCTTCACGAACCTCCTCCACGCCGTCAGCAACCGCTATCCTGAGACCTGCCTCCATAAACATTGCCAGATCAGGAAGATCATCCCCAATACAACATACCTCTTTTTTCTTGAGCCCTTTTTCTCCGATTATCTTTTTGCACAACGCCTTTTTATCTTTAATGCCCTGCCATACCTCGTCAATACCGAGTTCCTTAGCCCGATGCTCCACCACCATTGATTTTCGCCCTGTGATGATAACAACCTCTATTCCCGCGGACATAAGCATCTTCAATCCAAGACCATCTTTTACATTAAATGATTTGACCTCTTCGCCTCTTTCGTTCATGGTTATGCGACCGTCCGTCAACACGCCGTCAACGTCCAGAATTAGCAATTTAATACTGGCAGCCTTCTCTTTCATCTAAGTACCTCATAACCCCTTCGAAGGGCAAATCAAGACCTGAAAATCTGAACCAAAGACCTGTTATAATGAATCTGACGCAGAGAACATAAACCGGAAGGGTGTCCGTGCCAAGAAGATGATGGGAGTCAAGATCTTATGAGGCCATGGATATCCTTGAGCATGCACAGCAACGATTCGACTTCATGGAGAGGCAGTGAATTTGGCCCGTCGCACAGGGCTGAGTCAGGGTCTGGATGGATTTCTATAAAAACCCCGTCCGCCCCGGCAGCAACAGCGGCCTTGGAAAGGTGGCTCACAAACTCCCTCTCTCCTCCTGAACGGGTTCCGTCGCCTCCAGGGAGTTGCACACTATGAGTAGCGTCAAATACAACGGGGAAGCCGAATCCTTTCATTATGGCTATAGACCTCATATCAACCACGAGATTATTATAACCGAAAAAGGTCCCCCTCTCAGTAATAATTATATTACGATTTCCGGTGGATGTCACTTTTTCAATGGTCGGGCCTATCTCCTTAGGAGAAATAAACTGGCCTTTCTTGATATTAATGGGTCGCCCTGATTGAGCGGCAGCTAATATCAAATCGGTCTGCCTGCACAAAAATGCAGGGATCTGAATCACGTCAAGGACCTCTGCCGCCTTCTCTACTTCACCTATTCGGTGGACATCTGAAAGGACCGGCAAACCGGTCGCATCCTTAACTTTCTGAATGATGCCAAGGCCCTTGTCCACGCCGGGCCCCCTAAAAGAGCCCAAAGACGTCCGGTTGGCCTTGTCATAGGAGGTCTTAAAGATAATCGGGATACTCAGCTTCTCGCGCATCTCTCTTAAGAAACCGGCAACCTCCAAAGTAGTATTCTCGTCCTCAATAACACAAGGACCCGCAATCAGAAAAAACGGACCATCTGCCTCTATGGTCAACGAACCGATTTTGATTTTCTGTTTCACACCACACACCTCTGGACATCAAAAAACCCTACTTTTTACTAAAGAGCCTATAGCAAGGCCGGCTGAAAGTCAAGGTCGGTAAATCGCCGAAAATTCAGTGACGTTTCAAACTTTTTCTTGTTTTAGAGGCTTCTGTTGTGCACCCTTTTTCCTTGACTCAAAGGTGGGCATTCTCTATACTTTTACCCAAAGAAGCGACTTCTTATGGCCCGGGTCTTCCCCACTCGTAAGGGAGCAGTTTCGGCGTTGGAATAGATCATGAAACGAAAAACAGGACCGGAAAGGAGGATGAATGACATGAAACGAAAATGGATTATCCTGGTGCTTTCGGGTGCTTTTCTGATTCCCGGTTGGGTCGGCGCCGTAGAAGAGCACGACTTCGTGGTGGACACCACGGGCGATCTGATCGAACTATGCACGGTTTCCAAAAGTGATCCTCTCCATAAGGAAGCCGTAAATTTCTGTCTGGGTTTCCTGGTGGGGGCGTATCACTATCATGTGGCACAAAACGCTGGTCCAAAGGGTAAGTGTCTGGTCTGTCCGCCCGATCCGCCGCCCCCACGCTCAGAAGTGGCGAGCATGTTCATCGATTGGGCGAAAAAGCATCCCGAGTATATGGACGAGGAAGCTGTCGAAACGTGGTTCAGGTTTCTGATAGAAACGTATCCTTGCAAACGCTAGTCTCAGAAATTCGAAAGGAGCATGCCATGACAAAGATTGTGATTATATTGGTGATCATCATCAGCCTTGCCTTTTTAGGATGCGCTGGGATGAGCCAGACCGAGCAGCGGACCTTGAGCGGCGGCGCCATTGGTGCCGCAGGCGGCGCGATTATCGGGGCCTTTGCGGGCAGTGCAGGTCTCGGGGCCGCCATCGGCGGCGCAGTTGGCGCAGGCGGTGGCTATCTCTACGGTAAACACAAGGAATCCGAGCAGAAGTCCTACCAACAGGGTTATGAGGCGGGCCGCCAGAGTCAGTAACCTCTCAGCTATTTTTACGGTTCATCTTGAAGGGGTGTGGGAAAATCAGTGGGGGTTTTTGGTGGATTCAAGCTATGTGAATTTAGGAGGGGTCCAGGAGATTCCGGATCCCCCGATTCATGTTGATTTTGAGGATTTAATGACCGATCTCGCCACGGCTACCCGATTAGACAGTCTCTTTATTCTTCAATAGTTGAATAAATTTCAGTAGTTCACTCTTCTCAACCAATTCGTTCGTTATGTATTTATGGAGAACCATACTGATCAGTGTCTGATAGGGTATTCCATCGTTTTTGGCCTTCTCTTTCAGCTTCTCAAGATCATATTCAGCGATTCTCAGACTAATCGCTTTATTCTTTCTTGCCCGTGCTATGATAGACTCAACCCGATTCCGTTTATCCCCCGATACGGGAACCAGAGAATCAATACTGTTTTCAATGGTCCTCTCTTCCTTGGTTAGATTATTCATCTATTCCTCCATATCTATTATGGAATTTTCGACTTGGAAACGCAGTTTTCAGAACGATCCTCTCTTGGTCATCAATCAAGAATGGAACGACCCATATATAGTCATTGATTTTCATTATAAAATACATCTGATTGTCTCTTGTTGGATTTTCAAGGATATCTATGTAATTCCCGTTTAATATTTTGCCGGAAATTTCTTCAAAAGAAATTCTTCGGTTCACCTGTAACCAATTGTTTTTCTCTTTGTCCCAGATAATGTCCATTGAGGCATTCTAATATGTCGTATATACATTGTCAACGTATTTATGTGAAACGCAACATCAAGGATTTGGACTAATAGATCAATTAGGAGCGCTGGACATGAAAGGTCATAGGAAAATAGGTACCGGGGAAGTCGGGCGATTTGACCAAAGAAACACCATGTTCAATAGACCGAGGGATCACGAAAGGTCCAGTGCTAAAATACTGGAATTGGGCAAGAAGCATTATGCTGTGCGCAACTTCAAGGATGATGAAGGCTATACCATGTTGGACTGGGCCTTTGCCATGGGTTCGTGGTACCTGGAGAGGTGGTGGGGATTCGGGAATATTGTGGGAAATGAAGGACTTTATGAATGGTTCCCGGACCAATCGGAAATTGCACTGAGAGATCGCATGCCTCCTGGGCAAAAGTGGGAGGTCTCCGACCCGAATGAGATGACGCGAATCATAAAGAAGGCGGCCATCTACATGGGCGCATCGGCGGTCGGGATCTGCCGCTTGGATCGACGCTGGATTTACTCTCATCGCTTTGATCCCCGTACCGTCGAACATACTCCCATAGATGATATCCCGGAAGGGTTTGAATATGCCATCGTCATGATTCATGAGATGGATTATACCTTGATGAGAACGGCTCCTGCCTATGGTGAGAATGCCGCCACAGGCAGGGGCTACTCAATGATGGCTTATGTGGCCTCATCAATGGCTCACTTTATTCGTGATTTAGGCTACAAGGCCATCCCCAGTGGTAATGATACGGCTCTTAGTATTCCCATGGCCATCGATGCGGGCCTCGGTGAAATTGGGCGTAATGGCCTTTTGATCACACCCTGGTTCGGCCCCCGGATTCGGATCAGCAAAGTGCTCACAAATTTGCCTCTAATTCAGGATAAACCCATTGAAATCGGAGTCAGGAAAATGTGCGAAGTTTGCGGAAAGTGTGCCAAGGCATGTCCCGGACAGTCCATCAGCTTCGACGAACCCACCACTGAGGGACTTACCCTATCCAATAACCACGGGATCTACAAATGGTATATTAATCCGGAAAAGTGCTTTCAATTCTGGGTCCGCAATAAGGGTGATTGCGCCAACTGTATCAGGGTCTGTGTTTTCAACAAACCAAACACCTGGTTACACAAGTTTGTTAGATGGCATGTAAAAAATCTTCCCCAGTTCGACAGTATCTACCTCTGGATGGACGATCTATTTGGCTTTGGGAGAAGGATGAAAATGGAGGACGTTTGGAAATAGGGCTTTACCCGATGACAGATTCTTAGATTCTTTATCATACCATTCTGTGTTTTAATCTTCCCACGCTTAACAATGGCCAAGGCTTTTCTGCTGTTCTTCTCGCTGTCTTTGAAAGAGACCCTGATCGCCCTATCCCTATGCATGAATTTTGCGCCCCCGCTTTTTCCTTGACATTACAGAAGGCACTCTCGTAAGCTATTTCGGCAAGAAAATTAGGATGTTGACACACTCATGGAGGTTCGACGGTGGAGTTCCCTTTTACGTGGGTTTATTCATCTAATCATATAGACGTTAGTCTTTTTCGCTCTTTTCAGTGAATTATTAACAAAAGGAGGGGAACTATGAAAGCACTTGTTTTGTACGATTCGCTGGGCGGCAACACGGAGAAGGTAGCGGAGCGGATCCATAGCACCTTAGGCCAGGGAGGGGTCGAGAGCGAATTTGTCAAAGTCTCCGGGGATACTGATCTGGATCTCTACGATTACGACCTTCTGTTCCTCGGTTCCCCGGTCATAGCCTGGGGGCCGACGAATACAATGAGAGATTTCGTCATGAAAAAGCTCAGTGAGTATCACAAAACCAGGATACAGCCTTCGGCCCCGCTCAGGCCGGGAAAATTTGCCGTGAGCTTCTGCACTTTTTCGGGCACTCACATAGGAGAAAACGAGGCAGTGCCTCTGACAAAATGGTTCAGCTCTTTCCTGGGGCACTTAGGATGCCAGGTAATGGGCGAGTGGAACATTGTCGGCGAATTTCACAAAACAGAGGAGCCCAATATCAATGGGAGACTCGGTGATATTCGCGGGCGTCCCAACGAGGGTGATCTCCTGGATGTTGAAAACCGGGTTAAGGGGCTTTTAGCGGGTCTCGCGGGCTGGATGGCATAGTAAAGAGAAAAAGGGACAGGCGGATTATCGGGTCTCATCGAGGCCTGCGATTATCATGGCCTCGTCGTATGAACAGGCCACTATGTTCCATAATATAGCGCTAACGGTTGCGTCGTTGCTGAAGTTGTGGGCTTGGGAAAGTGTTCCCGATTATATGTTTGATCAAAACCATAAACAACAAAAAGGAGAACAAAATGAAACGAACACTGATTGTCTTGATCGCTTTGGGTATTATGTCGCTGCTTTTTACCAATGCAGCCTGGGGTGAGAACCTGGTTCAGACAGTAACCGAAGGCTGCAAGGTGGAACTTGAGAAGTACTGTAGGAACGTGACACCAGGAGAGGGCCGTGTTTTGGCCTGCCTTTATGCATACGGCGACAAGCTGTCACCGAAATGTGAGTACGCACTCTATGATGCCGCGGCTCAGCTTGAGAGAGCGGTCGCAGCCCTCAGCTATGTTGCGAACGAGTGTGATGAGGATTTGGACAAGTATTGTAGTGCTGTTGCGCCCGGTGAAGGGCGTCTGCTCGACTGCCTCAACAAGAAGGAAAAACAATTGACCAAACGTTGCAAACAGGCTCTAAAAGACGTGGGGTTAAAGTAAACTCTTTAGGTATCGAACGACAGGGGCCAAGAGGTCGAAACTACGCTTGAC
The DNA here is from genome assembly GCA_030611815.1 of Desulfobacteraceae bacterium. GTDB lineage: Bacteria > Desulfobacterota > DSM-4660 > Desulfatiglandales > Desulfatiglandaceae > Desulfacyla. The sequence goes on along the minus strand of JAUWPC010000105.1, from coordinate 598 downwards.
TCTTTATACCGCTTTATGCATCCGCAATGGCTGAACATCCAAAAGAATGGCGAAAGTTGATAAGAGAAAGAATGAAAAACAATAACCACTTCAAAATCTTAAGAGAAACCAAATAAGAAGTAAAGATAGCCCCCTTACCGCTTCATCATAAGTTTGTTTGATAAGCGCGTTAATTTTTCAGATGACTCAGAAGATAATCTGGAAACGAACCTGCAAAATATCAGCGGTGCCATCTTCAATGGGAGGAGGTGATTCTCGATCTTTGGCTTTGGCTCGGATATAATTAAACATGAACCGGGCTTTTTCATTAAGATACCAGTTCAGGCCTGCGGTGAGATCATGTTCCCGTCCCCCTCTAATGCTCCCTCCGTTCAAGTCTATATAGGAGAACCTCAACGCGACCTCCAGGGCCCCCCACCCTCCTTCAAAGAGATGGAAGTCCCGGTTTGGCTTTATTCCGGAAAAAACTCCCGTTGATCTGTCGTAATTTCGATGTTCTCCGGTAATAAAGTAGCTTCCGTACAAATAGAAGCCCCAGAACTGGGGATCACCCGCTTCATCTGAATCTGCGAACAGATGGAAATACTCTCCCTGCAGG
>JAUWPC010000390.1 GCA_030611815.1 Desulfobacteraceae bacterium | reverse complement strand
CACCAACACTACGCCCGGGCAGGGTATCATTCCTGCGGCAATTGCCGGCCATAATGGATGACTCAGTCTATCTTTCGACCGTCCGATGCTGCTCGATCGCTCATTCCCGGTCTGCCTGCACCACGAAACCATGCTCCTTATCAGGAGGACTGCTCCAAGCAGTACTATGAGGCCATAGCTTATGAGCTGGGTTGTGTGGGTCACACTCCCAAGTGATCCGGCAACACCCTTTTGGAGCACGAAATGTACGGCCAGTACCAGGCCTACCCCGGAAAGGGCGTGGAAAAGGGCTGTCAGATTCCCTAAGAGAATACCGAGGCTCAGGTTCTTGCCCCGCGAAAGGAGATAGGAAACGGTCACGGCCTTGCCGTGACCCGGTCCGGCAGCATGGAGCACACCGTATGCAAAGGCGATAATGATCAGAGCAAGCAGGGGCCGGATACTCCCTGTTTCTTTCGCCTCTCTGGTCAGAGCAGCCATCTTCCGGTTAAGCTCCTGCTGCCAGAAAGCGATCCTTGCCAGGAATGGATGCGGTAAGGAAGGGGCAGATGAAACTTGCTGCTGGTCGTCTTTCGAAGTAAATGGGTTTTGAGCCTTTGCCGGGACCACCTCCCAGATCAAAAGGAGCGATAACAGTATAAGTACGAATACCCTACCCAGTTTTCCGACGGAACCTGACAACGAGCTCTTCGGGATAGACCTGTCCATAATAATAGGCCTCTTTCTTATTTCTCCCAATTTGATGATGCAGTTCATAAGAAGAAGCGTTCTCAAAACCTACCGGGTTCTTCGCAAAAAAAACACTGCAATAAAAGCTGATATCATATATGGAAATCTTGACTTCCTTGAATGACGAACCGGCCCTGACATGGCAAGGCACAAAAAACCGATAGATAAGCGCATTTTCTTTAATTTCGGCAGAGAAATCCTTAACAAATTTTACTTTGAATACTCTGTTATTAATTTTAATATGTGTGAAATAATTAAAGTTTTTTAGATTCAAAAAGGCACCATTCTTTATATCCTTTATTTCAGAGGGTTCAAGGTGCCCGTTCCGGTTCTTGTCAAAATCATGGATAATCATGTTACTGAACATCTCATCAAAGACCCATTTTACTTCAATACCTACCAGGCCTTTTTCATCAAAGACGACTTTGATGGAGTTGTAGATGAAGACGTGGGGGTGGGGGACAAGCAGGGGGACATGCACGAACACAACAAAGAGAATAAGCGCTAAGGAAAAGATTGCTCGATGCTTCATATCCTCCAACCCGGAAAGTTCTTGTGAAACCCTCCGGACCGCAGAGAGGAGGGCAGATTTTTAATCATAGGATTTAGACTTAACTCTATTTGAATCGGGATCTGTTGTCAACTCCGGGGTCTATTTCCCAGAACCGGAGCGGCTGCGGATTGGTAAGATCTCCAATCTGTTCGAGATCCAACCCGGCAGGGAGGGCGTTGCTGTGATCCCGTGGATTCGTTCCAATCAGATTTTGAATTGTTCCTGTCTGCATAGTAACTCCTTTCTCTTCGGCTTTCGCGGGCCCCTTTTTGCTCCCCTCAGAGAAACAAAAAGGCGCAACCCAATTCTTTTTTTGCCATTGAGTTACGCCTTCACTTTTTCCCGCCTAGTTGAGCCGGGAGACCGTAAGACATTCCTGTTTGTCTTATTTTGATTCTATCAGTACGTGAGTGAGCCTCTTGCGTAATGCCTCCAACCTTTTTGACTTAAAGGCTTTCCTGGTCTGCTCCAGTACCTCTATAGTCTCGCTGAGAGCCTCCCTTAACCTGGTTTCAACAGGGGAATAGGATGACAGAGAGAGCCTTTTTAGTGTCCCGTCACCCACCCTCTGCTCCAAAATGGTTGTCATAAGATAGCGATGCATATCAACACGGTGATGCAGCTCTTTGGCGCTTCTGTCAATAGCCGTGATCAGATCCTTTTTGTTTGCAATCTTCATTTATTAACCTCGACTAAATTAGGTAGGCTTGTCTAACTGTATACGCAAAAAAAATCACTCCACGATTATCTTTTGGGCCATCCCCCGACCAATGGCCAGCCTGGAGTCCTTCACCCTGAGCATAACGGGCCCCGCCCCGTTCCGGCTCAAGACGGTAAAGGCCGCACCCGGTACAAGCCCCATACTATAGAGTTTTGACCTCATGCCCCTCCCCCCGCTTATGTGCGCAAGGGTCACTTCCTTTCCCTGATCAACCATGCTAAGCACCACCCTGGTTCCCCTCCCATGACGCCATGTCCTTAATTCTGATGCCAAAGCCATTGGCAAACTCTTTCATATGCTCCATACATTTCTCCCTGTCTTTGCCGTGTACCCTAAACTCTTCAAAACGCTCAAGCCAGTTTTCCCCGGTCCTCGGGCAGGCCTGGATAAATTCCATAAATACAACAAACCTGTCCATTGTGGCGCCGCCGACCGCATGTTCCATCTTGCAGGCCTCTTCATCGGCCTTCTCAAGATCTATGCCTAAGATATCCGTAAGAAAGCTTCGCAAGACATGATGTCTCCTGTTGATTTCTTCACCAACATCAGACCCCTTTTTCGTAAGCTCCAAATACTCATATTTTTCGTAGTCGATTAATCCCCTCTCGCTGAGGGTCCTGAGCATATTGGGCACCGTGGGCATCTTGACCCCGAGCCTCTTGGCTTGTGTGCCGACCTCGTCGCTAGCTCCTCCACCCACTATTATTGTTGCTGGGATATTGAACTGTATTGCCGTTATCTGAAACCTCCAATCTACGTACCTGAGATGTTGATATGTGTTGATTAAAATTTCGACAGTGGGGCCCACTTCGGTTGGCACGTTGATACGGATGGCGCGCGCCGATCACCAGCGGAGTATG
>JAUWPC010000307.1 GCA_030611815.1 Desulfobacteraceae bacterium | reverse complement strand
TATGCGCTCTGCGTCTATCGCCGGCAGATAGATACTGAAGGTCGCTCCCGCCCCTTTCTCACTGTAGACGTTGATGATCCCGCCATGATTCTTGATGATTCCGTAGGCCGATGCAAGCCCGAGACCCGTCCCCCTACCCATTTCTTTGGTAGTAAAGAACGGGTCAAATATCCTCTGCCGTGTCTTTTCATCCATTCCCACTCCGGTGTCCGCAACCATGATCTTTACATATCTGCCCGGCTCTGCATCAAACGGCTTGACATAGTTTTTATCCAATGTGACATTTTCCGTCTCAAGGTAGAGGTCCCCGCCTCCGGGCATGGCCTGCCAGGCATTTATATAAAGGTTCACCAAGACCTGCTCAATCTGTCCCCGGTCCACCTCCACCCCCCAGATATCTTCCTGATATTTTGGGTGGATGCTGATCTCTTTCTTTGTCCGGCCAAACATATTTGAACTCCTCTTGAGCAGATCGTTAGGGTTAGTGGGTTCGAGCTCATATCTCCCGCCACGGGCAAATCCTAAGAGCTGTTTGGTAAGATTAGCGGCATCCCTAATGTACTGCTCGATGTTCTTTAATCTCTCATAATCCGGATGGCTTGAATCTTTATCAAGGAGTATCAGAGAGGCATTTCCCTGGATGGCCATAAGGAGGTTGTTAAAATCATGGGCAATCCCTCCCGCTAATTTGCCTGTGGCCTCCATCTTTTGGGCCTGTTGGAATTGGGCCTCTAACCGCGCCTTTTCTTGCTCATCAAGTTTTCTTTTCGTGACATCCCGGGTAATACCCCGAAACCCGACATGCTTACCTTCCGTATCCTTTAACAGAGATACCGAGACCTCAACATACCTCGTGCTGCCGTCCTTCCCAAAAATCTTATATTCAGCCCCTTTGCTCGGCTTCCCTGTCCTATACACCTTGTTGAACACTTGATATAGCCTGTCGGCTGCCGCCCTATCTGTATTTTTTTTGTAATTCATGCCCAACAATTCATCTCTTGTATATCCAAAGATCGCGCACAATGAATCATTAAAAAAGGTAAAGTTCCCGGATGGGTCTGTCTCATAATACCCCTCTTCTATGCTTTCGAGGATGGTTCGGTATTTCTCTTCACTCTCCCGCAAGGCCTTTTCGGCCTGCTCTTGGGCTGTAATATCGCGTGCAAAAATAGCTATTTTTGTCACCTTCCCTTCTGGAGCGGTCATGGGAAAATAATTACTGTCGAAAAGCATTTTTTCGCGTCTGTCCAAGAACCTGACCGGTCTCTCGGTCTCTATAACCTTCTCCAGATTAGCCTTTCTTATTTCCGCTACGTCAGAGGGAAATAGGTCAAGAAGATTTTTTCCCACAAGCTCCTTAGATCTGTATCCAAGTCTAATTGCAGCTATTTCGTTCAAAGCAAGTATCCTGTAAGATGTATCTATCAAGATGGCTGTATCAGTAGCTGCATTCAAAAGAGCCCTAAATGCTTGCTCACTCCGCCTCAGCGCATCCTCTGCCTCCCTTAAGGGAGTAACATCCTCATAAACGCCATAAGAGCCCACCACCTCGCCGTCAACAGTTACCGGAATGCCGCCGAATCTAACTTCTATTAATGTTCCGTCCTTTCTTTTTCGCTGCCCCGACCCTTGAATACTCTTCCCTGTAAGGCTGGTTTTAGTATATCCGATTGCCTGTTCTAATTGATCACTGCCCACAATAAGGTCATCAAGGGTTTTTCCTTCAACCTCAGCCTGTTCATAAAGAAATAGTCCCTCAAAAGCCTTATTGCATCCAATAATCCTCATATCTTTATCAAGAGACACTATGCCCAACTCACTATTATTTACCAACGACTCCAATTGCTTATTTCTAAATACCAGCTCCTTCTCAGATTCCTCCAACCGCTCAATTCTTTGTTTCAATTCCTCATAGGTTGGTTTTTCGGCCATCAGAAAATCTCCTTATTCGATTGATAATTGAGTATTGAACATTGCCCCAGGACTCTCAAGAAACAGAAACCAGGAAACCCCTTATACTCAGATGCCTTATCCCTTTGAATTCGCCGCCTAATTTTCGCGGGTTATTTCCCCCCCAAGATCTTCTTAAATTTCTCCGACAATGTTGCAAGCGAAAACGGTTTTTGAATGAAGTCCTGAGCCCCTGCATCCAGGATCTTCCGGGCAGGGCCTTCAATGGAGTACCCGCTGAAAACAATCACTTTAAGATCCGGGCGGGCTTTCATGATCAAAGGATAGACCTTTCCACCTTCCATATCAGGCAGTTTTATATCTAATAGTGCAAGGTCAATCTGGCCATCGAAGGTTTCGGTTATATGGATGGCATCCTTTCCGGTCTTAGCCACCATAACCCGGTAACCCAACATCTCCAACATCGCCTGGGTAACTTCAATAACCACATCTTCATCCTCAATCATAAAAATGGTTCCTTCACCAATGGCCAGTTCGATCTCCGGTTGCTTAACTGCCTTTGCTCCCTGCTCCATGCTCTCTGCGCTTATAGCAGGCAGGTATATCCGGACTGTAGTTCCCTTTCCCAATTGAGAGTCCACAGAGATCCAGCCATTATGATTCTTGACAATTCCATACACAGCGGCCATCCCCATCCCACGGCCTTGAAACTTGGTGGTGAAAAAGGGTTCGAATATCCCGGTTCTTGTTTCCTCATCCATGCCCTTACCATCATCCTCGATGGTGAGGCAAACATAGGAACCAGGCTTAAGACCGGGATACTGTTTTGCGAAATCCTCGTCAATATCTTTGTTTTCAGCAGTTATCCTGATAAGACCCTCATCTTCTATGGCCTCATTTGAATTGGCCAATATGGCGGACAGGACCATCTGCATCTGGGCATTGTCGGCCTTAATATACGACACTTTTGGGAAATGCGTTTCCACCCTGACTTCAGGGCTGAGGTCATGTTGCAGGATTGGCAGTGTTTCTATCACAAAATCATCCAACTTCAGATCTTTTGGTTGATATTTCCCTCCCTGCGCATAGGCTAACAATTGGTCGGTCAAACGGGACATCCGATGACCGGAACCCTTCATTGCCTCAAAATACTTGTCGCTCCTTTCATCTTCAGGTAAATCCATTTTAAGCAGCTCAATGTTCCCCATAATACCCATCAGGGCATTGTTAAATTCATGGGCAACACCACCGGCCAAGGTGGCAATGGCCTCCATCTTCTGGGCGTGTTGGAGTTGAGCGTCAAGTCTCTTTTGTGCTGTTATGTCCCTTAGAAAATTGAGGGTAGCAGGTCTCCCTTCCCAGTTTATTAGAACTGCGTTGAGCTCTACCGATAATTCTTCCCCGGACCTGTGTAAAATCCTAAAAGAATAAATGCTGGGAAGTTCTTCGCTTTTTAGTCTTTTTAGGTGCCTTTCAATGACCATATCTTTGTCTTCAGGGTGAATAAGATCAACAAAGGGAATTTTGGCCAATTCTTCTGCAGAGTATCCTGTCAGCTCTTCGGCTTTGGGATTGGCGAATTTCAATACCTCATCTTGGGCAATAAAGATGGCATCAGTGGCATTTTCTATCAAAAGGCGATATTTTTCCTCACTCGCCTGCAGCGCGTCCTCGGCTTGTTTGCGTTCCTCAACTTCCAATTCCAATCTTTCCTTTGCTTCCATCAGGTGGGACCGCTCTATTTCCAAGGTGCTGCTCAAGGCTCTTTCTTTCTGATGAATTGAAACAAGGCCTTTAACCAGGACTGTTACAGATATAGCCGCAACTGCATTCAAAAACATAAAATTAGCGACTGCAACTATCATCGCTTCCGATGTGTAAAAAAAAGGAAATGTCTGGCCAAATCGTCCTGTGGTAATGAGCCAGCCTATGCTCGTCAGGGTGATTGCGTTAATAGCTAAGGCCACAATTGCGTACTTTGATCCCAGAAGAACACCGGTTAATACTGCAAAGGCGAACAGCCATGCGGGCCCCCCGCTCAAAGGTCCGACTGACAAAATTACAGCTACCCCTATGGCATAGGCCAGTAGCAAAGTGATTGCAGCGCGGATTTCATATCTTAAGCGGCATAAAACAAGGCCCAAAAGAATCACCCAGGCAGCGCCATCCATGATCGCCAGGCCCCATAGTCTTTCCTTGATCACAAAGGGAATTATCGGTATGACTACAAAAAAAGCCAACAGGAAGCCCGCGAAAAGGATCGCAAATAGGATACGCGCGCGCCAATAAAGGAGGCT
>JAUWPC010000282.1 GCA_030611815.1 Desulfobacteraceae bacterium | reverse complement strand
CTAACTACCAGGATGTATGATCCCTTCCCTCATGCTGTTCCACAACGCCCAGAACGAGGGAAAGGATTTGTTGACGCAATGCTTATCCCTGACTTCAAGGTCCGGGACCCTTAATCCCACTACAGCAAGACTCATTGCCAGACGATGATCGTCATGGGGAGATACGTCTGTTCCTGAAAGAGGGGCGCCTCCATGGATTATGAGACCATCAGGAAGCTCTTCTATCCGCCCCCCAATCCGGCTCCATTCAGTGGCCAGGGCCTGCAGCCGATCACTCTCCTTGTGCCTCAGGTGTGGCACATTTCTTATTATAGTCTTTCCTCTGGCAAAGAGCGCTACTGCCGCCAATGTGGGCACCATATCAGGCAAATCACCCATATCCACCTCAATCCCTGAAAGGCTCCCGCCGTGAACCGCAACCCGGTCCGATCCCTTTTCAATGGAACACCCCATTTCCCCCAAAACTTCGAGGAACCTGATATCGCCTTGCCTGGTAGCGTGAGGATAGATATTCTCAGTGGTAATCTTCCCCCCGGTGACGGCGGCCGCAGCCCAGAAATAGGATGCTGAAGAGGCATCTCCTTGAATGGTAAATTCCCCGGCCCTGTACTTCTGGCCGGAAAAAATCCTGAAACTATCATAATTCTCACGCTCAACCCGGATTCTAAACTGTTTCATCACGTCGATGGTAATATCCACGTAAGGTTTTGAAACCAGTTTTCCTCTGACCTCGATTTCTATATCCGTGTCAGCATAGGGGCCGGAAAGGAGGAGAGATGAAAGATACTGGCTGCTCTGATCACCTTCCATCAGGATCTTGCCGCCGCGTATGCCGTTTGCCCTGATAAGAACCGGAGGACAACCATCCTTTTCAATACATGTAGCATCAACGCCCAATCGGTTTAGGGCCGCTACCAGGGGACCCACAGGCCTTGACAACATCCTTTGAGTGCCAGCCATGAGAAAATCTCCACGGCCAAGAGCAACCACTGACAGGAGCAAACGGAAAGAAGTACCGGAATTGCCCAGATAAAGATCCCTTTTTGTCAACGCCGGCCTTAGGTTACCACCTGTTCCTTCTATTTTGAGGATTTCTCGGTCATGGGAAATATTCACCCCAAGGTCCCGTAATGTATTGATGGTATAAAGCGTGTCCTCACATTCCAGGAAACCCCGTACCAGGCTTTCTCCTCTGGCCAGGCTGGCGGCAATGATCGCCCTGTGGGTTATGCTCTTGGAACCCGGTATTCTGACAGCGGCATTCATCCCTGAAAACGGTTTGATCTTCTTCATGCAGGCCTCAATTTTTCTTCCAGTGCCCTCTGTATGCGGTTTAGAGGGGCGCCAAGCCCTGTCCACAGCCGAAATTGCTCCATCCCCTGATGAATGAACATATGCAGGCCGTTTATGGTTGTGCAACCCAGAGCCCCGGACATTCTTATCAACTTAGTTTCAAGGGGATTGTAGATGATGTCCATTACCACCATCCCTTCTTTCAAAATGCTTTTCGGAACCGGGCATTGGCCTACGTCAGGATACATCCCCACCGGCGTTGTCTGGACCAGAATATCCGCCTTCTCTACGTCGACCTCATCTATGGGAACGTATCGACATTCAAGGGAACGAGCAAGCTCTTTTCCGCGTTTTTGGGAGCGGTTCACTATTGATATGGTCGCACCCTTTTCTTTTAGCACGAACCCGATGGCCCTGGCAGCTCCCCCTGCGCCAATGATGAGACAGGTCATGCCTGGGAGTTTTATCTTCTCCTCCAGGGCTTTCAGCGCTCCAAGGGCATCGGTATTATATCCCTTCAGCCGGCCGTTGTCATTTACGATGGTATTTACCGCTCCAATCCGCTTTGCAAGGGGATCTATTTCGTCAAGATACGGGATCACCGCGGTTTTGAAGGGGGTCGTAATGCTTGTTCCCTTTATGCTAAGTGCCCTTATCCCTTTTACGCATTCCTCAATATCTTCTATTTCAAAGGCCAGATAGACAGCATTAAGCCCACCGGCGGATAGCGCGGCATTGTGAAGGGCCGGACTCAGAGAATGCCTCACCGGGTTGCCTACCACGCCGTAAAGTGCGGTGTGCTGATCAATTATCATTGTGAAAGCATCTCCAATATCTTCTTCATGTCCGGGGCAGGGATCTGTCCTGAGGCAGACTCCTGCCCTTTTTCAAGGGATGCAAAGGTCATGTACCCGTCCATGAGAGGGCAGACGATGCGGCTGATCCGGCCCAAAGGCCCCATGCAAAACGCGATGATCCCAATTCCCATGGCCTGGGCCTTGGGAATGAGTTCAAGGACCCTGAAGTTGTCTTCCCATGCCCTGGCCCATGTCACAATTTTTACGATATCAGCGCCCGTGGCAGCCATGTTTTTCAAAATCCCTTCCAGCTTTTCTCTGTGAGGGGTGCCGGTTAACAGATGGCAAGAAACCACGAGTCCACATGGCCCCTTCATTTGAAAGACCCTCTGTCTCCATTCTAAAGGGATGCTGAATTCCACGTCTACGTAATCCGCCCCTGCTTCCATAGCGTCTAATAGATAGCGCACCCTGGTTCCATAATCGGCAGATCCTTCCCCTCCCTCCCTTTTGGATCGGTAGGTTACAAGAATCGGTTTTGTTGCCGATTTGATTATCTCGTTCAGGTCAAATTCTTCCATGACATCCAAGCGCAACTCTATTATATCCGCCAAGGTATTGGCCTTGGCCATCTTCTTGAGGGCGCCATCAGTATCTTTTGCCATGATTGGAATGCAGATCATAATTTCACAACCCTTATTCTATATTATGTCGCAAGTTATTGAGAAACTTCTGCATCTCTTCGTAATCCCTACCCCTGATGATATGGGTCAGATAGGCGAGCCTGGAATTGATTTCCTCGATCTGTTTGACCGTATAGGGGGTGAACATGATCTCCGAGAGGAGATGATCGTCTTCAGAAAAGAGTCCCTTTGCAATATCAAGATGCTTCCTGAAGGTTGTACCCGGGGCCTCTTGCTTTTTCATGCTGGCGGCGAACACCATTGATGAAGCAAAGGGGATTGAGAGGGAATAGGCGATGGTCTGGTCATGTTCTTCGAATGTGTACTCATGGACGTTCAGTTTAAGCCCCCCGTAGAAATCATGGAAGAAGGACTTTCCTTCCTCGTCGGACTCTTTGATAATGATTGCATTCTCGTTACTTAGGTCTCTGATGTTGGCAAAGGTGGGCCCGAACATGGGATGAGTAGATACAAATCTCTTTCCTAAGGTTTTGTACAATTCATTTATCCCTGTTTTTACCGAGGCAATGTCTGAAAGGATGCACGCTTCAGGGAGGTAAGGAAGAAAGTCTTCAAAGGCCTCGTGGATATTGGCAATGCTTACCGCGTTAATTACAAGCTCAGGCTCGAACCCCTTTACCTCGGACGGCTCAAGAAACCTTGTAACGTTAAAGAAGTATTTGAGCTTTCTTCTGTCTAAATCGTAAACAGCTACCTCATGGTCAAGGCAGAGTTCTTCCACAAGCCATGCACCCATATGTCCCGCACCAAGAACAAGTATTCTCATTGGACCCACCTCTCTTTGTAGCAGCCGATCAGCCTTAGGCTGGTTGTAATCTTTTTTACCTCTTCTAAAGCCTCCACTACGGTATCGTTTTTATTAGACCCTTCAAAATCGAGGAAAAACGCATATTCCCCGGGCTCGTTGGGGATCGACTCTATCCTTGTCAGGTTTATGTTTTTTTTCGCAAAGGCCTGGAGTACACTGAAAAGGGTACCCGTCTTATGTTCTGTGGCAAAAACAATGGAGCATTTATCACCATCTTCCATGTTCTCTTCTTTGGAAAGTACCAGGAATCTTGTTATGTTTCGGTCGAGATCCTCTATCTTCTCTTTTATGATCTCAAGGTTATAGAGTTTTGCAGAAAGGTTGCTGGCAATTGCAGCCGTTCGTTTCGGTCTTTTTTCCGCCAGCATTTTTGCCGCCCCCGCAGTATCGCTGTACTGAACAGGCTCAAGTTTATTCCTCACAAGGAATTGACGGCATTGTGAAAGAGCCTGGGGATGAGAATATGCGCTGCGGATCTCCCTGTGGTCGGTTCCAGGCAGTGCAAGAAGACAATGGTGTACGGGAAGCTCTACGGCCCCAACCACATTGAGATCCGTATTTATAAGGAGCTGGTTTACCTGTCCTACAGATCCACCTAAGGTATTTTCCACGGGAACGATCCCATATTCATAGAGCCCCGATTGAACACCTTCGAATACCTCCGCGAATGTATTGCACGGGAAAGGAACGAGATCCCTGTCCCACTCCCTTGACGCCACTTCACCATATGCCCCATGCTCTCCCTGAAACGCAATGAGTTGGAAATCATTCTGCTGTAGTCTTTTGCTTTCCTTGATGATTTCAACATATACTTTTTCCATAAACTCGGTATTAATAAGACGTGTGGAGTTTTTTCCTATTCTGTCAAGGACCTCCTTCTCCCTCTCATTGTCTTCGATTTCGGTCTTGAATTTTTTCGCTATCAGAACCTGTTCCATCCTGTTGTTTAAAAGCTGCATGACCTGGAAATCAAGGCTGTCAATATTTTTCCTGAT
>JAUWPC010000136.1 GCA_030611815.1 Desulfobacteraceae bacterium | reverse complement strand
AGGGATGGGGCTGTGGGGTTAGACAGGCTGGCTGACATATTTGTTGAGATCTTTACAAGGGGCGTTTTGAAGTAGTGCCTAACTTCAGGCACTTGATCCAATTATTCGAGGGTACGTTCGAAAGTTCATAATCATACTCGTAATCATAATCATACTCTTTTACAGTCTATTTTAGGGGTGTTCGATTAAGATTACGATTAAGATTATGAGTAAGAAAATAATCTAAGGGCAAAACACTGAACCCTGAACGGTTACTATCATGCTTTCAGTACATCCGGTTAATGATACATACCTCGGTTTGCCTGGTTATGTTTTTGCCTGGGCAATCTTCATTGCAGGGCTTTCCCTGTTTTTTTATATCATCTACAAGAGATCCCTCCTGATCCGTTCAGGAGAGGCTGATCCCCGTCTTGCCTCTCTCGGGAGAAGGCTCTCAGATCTCTTAACCTACGGGATTATTCAAAAGCGGCAGCCACGCTATCTGTGGGCGGGTGTGATCCACATCATGATATTCTGGGGATTTGTGGTATTGGGGCTCCGTTCCATTGACTTAGTGACACAAGGGTTAAACATGCCTATTTTTCATCCCCTTATGCAGACCGCTTTTGGTCCCTTTTACGATAGTCTTAAAGATCTGTTTGAATTGATCGTATTAGGCGCCTGTCTCTGGGCCATTTTGAGGCGGGCCCTGATCCGACCTGAAAGATACAGGGGAAGTCATCAGTTTGAGGCCTATTTCGTCCTCGGTCTCATCTCCTTTCTGATGCTCACGGACATGTTTTATGAGGGAAGCGCCCTTCTCATGGACCAATCCGGCCAGGTCAAATGGCTCCCTGCCTCTGAGTTGGCCGCGCTGATCCTGCAGGGCTCTGCCCCCCGGTTTCTTGCCGGCACTCATGCCGTGAGCTACTGGCTGCACATCTTGGCCCTTTTCTTTTTCCTGAACTTCCTCCCCTTGGGTAAGCACTTCCATATTATTACCGCACTGCCAAACGTATTTTTCAAGAGACTCTCAAAAGGGGCCATAAAGCCGGCACGCTGGGGTGTGGAGGATATCGATGAATTGGAGAGTTTAGGGGTTGAAAAGATAGAGGATTTTACATGGAAGCATATCCTCGATTTCTACACGTGTACAGAGTGCGGTCGATGCTCTGACAATTGCCCGGCGAATGCCATTGGGAGGCCCCTTTCACCCAAGATGCTCACCATCAAGCTGAGGGATCATTGTTTTGACAGGGCGCCCCTCTTTGGATGGAAGAAAGGGGGTGCTCCGGCAGAAGGTGCCCAGGCCATGGTAGGCGGGATTATATCAAACGATGAAATCTGGTCATGCACCACCTGCGGGGCATGTGAAGAGGAATGTCCGGTCTTCATAGAATATATTGACAAGATCATAGATATGAGACGCCATCTGATCGAGACATCTCAGAATCCCAAGACCTTCAACCAGGTGTTAATGCATGTTGAAAAAACGGGAAATCCGTTCGGCAAACCCGCCGCAAAACGGGCGGACTGGATTAAGGAAATGGAGGGTACGCCGGTAAGGGCCTTGAGCGAAGGCGATGAGGTAGATGTCCTCTTTTTTGTGGACAGTTACGGTTCCTATGATCCTGCTGCCCAGTCCATCGCTTCTGACATCGCTGAAGGACTTCATATTGCCGGGATTGACTTCGGTATCTTAGGCCCCCTTGAGAAGGATTCAGGGCATCAGGTCCGCCGCATGGGTGAGGAGGGCCTCTTTCAGCTCTTGCTTGAAGAAAACATGGAGACCTTGAACGAGATCCGTTTCAACAGGATCGTTACCACCGACCCCCACGCCTTTAACACGCTCAAGAATGATTATCCCGGATCACTCCAAGTGGTTCACTATACCCAATTTTTTGTAGATCTGGTCGATAACGGCAGTTTGAAACCTTTGAAACGATTAGAAAAAGAAGATATGTACACATACCACGACCCCTGCTATTTAGGGCGTCATAACGGGATATATGATGCCCCGAGAAAACTGCTTCGAGCGATTCCAAGCCTGAACTTAGTAGAGATGGAGCGGTCCCGTGACCGGAGTTTTTGCTGCGGTGGGGGAGATGTGATGTTGTGGTATGAGATTGAGCAGGAGGAGATGCGGATGGCCGAAAAGAGGATACAGATGGCCAAAGAGGCAGGTGCAAATGTCATTGTCACCGCGTGTCCCTTCTGCTACATACACTTTGAAGATGCCATTAAGACCGGCGGAATGGAAGATGAGATGAGAGTGGTTGATCTGATGGGACTTCTTGTTTCCACATTGAGGAATTAGGGGATTGAGGAATTGAGGAATTAAGAAAACAGTATTTCATTCAATCCCTGAATCCCTAAATTCCTAAATTCGCAATTCAGGAGGTACGATATGAATATCATTGTTTGCATAAAGAGGGTCCCCCTCACCCAGGAGGTGGACCTTGAGGTTGATGAACTTAAGAAGGGCGTTAAAAAGGATGCCCTGGCATACGTTATTAATGACTGGGACAACTATGCCGTAGAAGAAGCGGTTCTCCTCCAGGAAAAGTTCGGCGGAACTGTGACCGCCATAACCATTGGCGATGAGGATGATGAAGAGATCTTGAGGAGGGCCCTGGCAATGGGGGCGGATAAGTCCATCAGGATTGAGCCGGGGGAACGTGAATTGGACGGATTTGTCATCTCCAAGATCCTTGCAAAAACAATCAGAGACCTGGAATATGACCTTATACTGACGGGGGTCCAGGCGGACGATGACAATGCCGCAATGGTGGGAACCATGTTGGCGGAAGAGTTAGGCTTGAGCCATGCGGCTGTGGTAACCGGCATGGAACCCGAAGGAAGTGACGCCATCATAAGGGTAGAACTGGAAGGGGGAATGGATGAGGTTTCTAAAATAAAACTCCCCTCCCTTCTGACCATTCAGACCGGCATCAATGAGCCGAGATATGTCTCTATCATGGGGATAAGAAAGGCGAGGAAAAAGGAGCTTGTTGTCATCAATGTGGAGGATTTAGGCCTTTCAGAGGATGATCTTGCACAGCGAACCATGATCGAGGAGGTGTTTCTCCCGCCGGAGACCGAGGGCGCCGAGATGATAGAGGGGGATCCCTCTTCGGTTGCAAGCCAGATTATCCAGATCATCAAAGAAAAGGGGGTGAGCATTTAAATGGGCGAAATATTTGTTGTTGTAGAACATAGAAAAGGCGAAATAAGAGAGATTACCTTTGAGATGCTCTTTAAGGCCAGAGAATTGTGCCAGACCTCTTCCCACAACCTGACCGCCATACTCCTCGGAGGAAAAAATTCGGGATTTGTGGACGATCTGGCGAAATGGGCAGATCGAGTCATCGCCTTTGAGGATAACCGGCTTGAAATTTTTAATGCCGACCTCTACAAAGAGATCCTTGACAGGCTTATTCGCGAACATACCCCCTTCCTAACACTTATGGGTCATACCTCCTGGGGGATGGACCTTGCGCCTGCCCTTTCTATCAGGACAGGCCTTCCCCTTGCCACTGACTGCGTGGATATTCAGACAGAGGACGGGCGCCCCATGGTCTTCCGGCAGATTTACAGCGGGAAGCTCTTTTCTAAGGTTTCATTCAAGGAATCCCCCGGTTATTTGATCACCGTAAGGCCAGGGGCCTTTCTACCTCCAGATGATGTGGAGGAATCGCAGGGAAAGGTGGTGAGGCAGGAACTCCCTGCCGGCCTGACCGAACCTAAGAAGGAGTTTATCGAGTTTGTTGATACCGGGGCCGGTGACATCGATATTGCCCAGGCCGAACTCTTAGTATCGATAGGGAGGGGGGTCGGCGAAGAGGAGAATATTGCCACGATCAGAGAATTAGCAGACCTTATGGGAGCAACCCTCTCCTGCTCCCGGCCTGTGGTGGACAAGAACTGGTTGCCAAAATTCCACCAGGTAGGCACGTCCGGGAAATCCGTGAAACCCAAGGTGTATCTTGCCTTCGGCATCAGCGGGGCGTTTCAGCATGTGGCCGGTATTACAGGTGCAGGCACTGTGATTGCTATCAATAAAGACAGGAAGGCCCCCATCTTCAGGGTTGCGGATTACGGTATTGCGGATGATCTTTTCAAGATTGCGGATTCCTTGAAAGAGAAATTAGGAAACGGGTAAGGAGTAAGCTATGGATTTTACACTCACCAAAGAGCAGCAGGATATCATTAAGGCGGCCCGGGAGTTTGCATCGGGGGAATTTCCGGACAGGGCACAGGAGTTTGATCGGAACGAGTCCTTTGATCTGGACCTGTGGCGGAAGGCATGCGAACTCGGGTTCGTTGGCGTGTTTATCGATGAGGAGTTCGACGGGGCCGGATACGGCTTTTTTGAACATTGTCTCATAGTGGAGGAGTTTTGGGCCGTGGATCCCGGGATCGGCCAGGCCATCCAGTCCACGACCTTTGGGGCAGAACTACTCGGCCTGTTTGGGTCGGAAGATCAGAAACGGCTGATCCTTCCCCAGTTGGTGGCAGGGGAGGCGATTATGGGCACTGCCATTACAGAGCCTGACGCCGGGTGTGACGTCACAAGCGCTGCTACCACCGCTGTCAAGGATGGCAATGAGTGGGTGATCAACGGCTCCAAAATGTTCGCCACAAATGGCAACTTAGCCAAATATATGGTCATTTTTTGCCAGACTGATCCGGACAATCCATCGCATCATAAGCGACACAGCTTTATCTTAGTCCCGGCAGAGACACCCGGATACGAATCGACAAAGATTAGAGGGAAATTAGGTATCCGGGCTTCTGATACTGCAGAGCTGACTTTTAATGATGTCCGGGTGCCTGCTCTGAACCTAATAGGCAAAGAGGGCGAAGGCTTCCATGAGTTAATGGCCTTTTTTAACCGTACCAGGCTTCACATCTGCGCCCAGGCCGTTGGTCTGGCCCGGGCCGCGCTCGAGGAATCTGTCCGTTATACCCAGCAGAGACACCAGTTCGGCGCTTCAATAGCCTCTTTCCAGGTGACCCAGTTCAAGATAGCCGAAATGGCCACCTGGATTAAGGCGGCAAAAAATCTCTACTATGAGGCGGCCTGGTCCGTGGATCAGGGCAAAATCGATCACGGGCTGATTGCCATGGCCAAATGGTATTCCGCTGAAATGGCAGTCCGTTGTGCCGATGAGGCGCTCCAAATGCATGGCGGTTATGGATACATTGACGAATACAAGGTCCAGCGACTATACAGGGATGCCAAGATCTTGGAAATTTACGAAGGCACCAAGGAGATGGAAAAGACTATTGTTGCGAGGTCTATTTTGGGGTAAGAGGAGGTAAGACAGTGGTTGCAGAAGTGCATAAGATTGAAGATTTGACGGAATTCGCCATGCAGGCGATTCGCGATGCCGGAGAGGAGGCACTTTCCTACTACGGGAAGGGAAAGAGAGATGTAAGATTTGACGAGGAGTTGGTGACAGAAGCGGAGCTTCATCTGGCCAATTTTTTTCAGGACCGGCTTGCCGCCCATTTCCCTGAACATCTCATATTTGCCAACAACCGGGAGGACAAAGGCTATAGTCACGATAGCACAAGGTTTCTATGGGTCTTTGACCCTTTGGACGGGGTTGCCAACTTCCAGGGAGGGATCCCTATCTGGGGGATCTCTTTGGCCCTGCTTGAAAACTCCTGGCCCGTTTTTGGCGTGTTCTATATGCCTGCGACTGGAGACCTTTTTCATGCCCGTGCAGGCCAAAAGGCCTACAGGGGAAATAATGAGATCTGTGCCTTGAGCCAGTCCGACGTCAACGATGAGAGCGTCCTCCTCACCTATTCACGCTTTCACACCCAATACCAAACCTCTTTTCCGGGGAAGATCCGCAGCCTCGGATGCACGGCCGCTCATCTCTGTTACGTTGCCGGAGGGCAGGCAGAGGCGGCGGTTATTACCCATGAAACATATCAGGACTTGGCCGCAACCCGGGTCATTGTTGAGGCGGGGGGTGCAAAGTTTTACAGGATGAATGGGGATGGGTTTTTCCTCAATGAATACTTGGACGGAAAAAAGATCGAAGAACACCTTCTGGTGGCGACTCCCGGGAGTTTGACCCGGATCCGTGACTGCCTTCAGCCGGTTTCCTAAGGCGTAAACACCTACGGTGTACTGGAGTGATGGAGTGATGGAGTACTGGAGTACTGGAGTAATGGGACTAAAACATACATCGTGGATTTCTATTTTGAATTGAAGAGGAGTGAAAACTCACCATGAAGAAAGTAATAAGGATGCGGGAGATGTCAGATAATCAGGAGGGGATTATAATAAGGGTTTCTGCAACCGGTGATATGGGCAGGAGGATAAGGGAGATGGGTATAGTTCCTAAGACCAGCATCCAGATCCAGGGACGAGCGCCCCTCAAAGATCCTGTGGCGGTCAAACTCAGAGATTTTGTCCTGACACTCAGGAATAACGAGGCAAGCAATATCTTTGTAGAGGTGGATGTGCCGGAAACCAAATAGACTTTTAGTATCTTATGGGTAAATTTGTGCTCAAAATGCGTAGGAATTTGTTCACCACGAAGATCACGAAGAACGCGAAGAGATCATAAAACCATTAGAAACTCATTTTTCGTGCCCTTCGTGTGCTTCGTGGTAAAATCTCTCTTTTAAACCTCAAACCCGCGAATACCTGCGATGTTTCTGATAGAGACAAAAAACCTCAAATTGCAATTAGAAATTGTGCCTGTGGAATCTTTGCTGCTCCATGAAGAAGTCATCCCACACCATGCCGATAAGCTGATCTTAGAGTTCAGAAACTGGGCGAATCTGCAGAATCCAATTATTGTTGATGAAAATCACATGGTCTTAGACGGACATCATCGCGCATTTGTTTTCAAAAAGCTGCGATTCAACTATATTTCGGTGTGCAAAATAGACTACTTCAATGAAACAGTTCAGTTGCGTTATTGGTTCAGGCTATTTGGGGAAATCAAGAGTACGAATTCGTTGAGACAGATTATTGAAGCAATGAACGGGAATCTGCACCAGGTGGATGACGGGGAGGCATTAAAAAAAACATTAGAAGAAAACAGGTTTCATTGCGGCATCCAGCATGGGGATTTTTTTGCGTCAGCAAGCTTCCACAAAACGGCCGTAAATGATGCTGTAAACGCCTACCATGTTATCGAAAGGATTCAAAACAGGCTGATGCGAGAAGGGAAGAGACTTGAGTATATCCCCTGTCAATCTGTACAGGACGACAAGTTCTCTAATCAACTAAAAAGCGACGAGATGGTTATCTGGACACCGCAAATATCCAAAGAGATGGTGGTGGATGCCGTAAGGCAGGAAAAGAGATTTGCCCCAAAGGCGACACGCCATCTGCTCCCGGCGCGGCCTCTTAATGTGAATGTTCCAATCAGTTTGTTTAAAGAAAACATTTCTTTGGAAGAGATCAACATGAGATTCTCTGAATTCCTCAAGAAAAAGAGTCTGAGGCGATTCGCCCCGGGCCAAATAATAAACGGAAGGTATTATGAAGAAGAGCTGTTTGTCTTTTTCGATGATAAGGAATAATCCTGCAGAGAGGAACTTGCCATGAGCGATAAGCAAAAAACCATAAACCTGTCAGCGATCGGCCTTGACTCTCCCGGTCTGGTTTCCAAGATCACCAAAAAGGTATTTGAATTGGGCGGGAACATCATTGATGTGGAGGAAAACTGTCGGAGAGGCCTTTTTTCCATCTTCCTCACTATTGCCTTTCCCTATACAAGCGATTCGATAGCCTCCATTACGGATTCCCTGAAGAGTATTGAAGATGAAACAGGCTTGAAGGTTATCTTGGGAGAATATTATGAAAGGGAGGTTAATGGTTCCTCTGAAAAAGAGAACCATTTGGTAACCATCTTAGGAATGGATCGCCCCGGGCTTATTGCGAGCATCTCCGGCTTTTTTCTCAAACACAACATCAATATTGAAAACTGCAGAATGATAGCCAGGGGAGAGTTCTTTTCCATGGAGATGTTGATAGACTCCATTGGCATGACAACCGGCCGGGACTTGGATCGAAATGAGGCGATTGATCATTGGAAAAGTGAGCTTAAGGATCTGTGCGCCGGGCTTGACCAAAGCGTAGTTGTTCAAAGTGAGAATATATTTAACAAGATTAAAAGGCTTGTCGTTTTTGATCTGGAATCCACCCTGCTCGAGGATTTCTCCCTTAAGGATTTCTTAGAAACAATAAAGGGAGAGGTGAGATCAATTGATAATACCATCCGGTTTTTGGACGACGACAAAGGCCGGATGGAGGCAGTGGTTGGGAACGCCAAGATGCTGAGGAATATACATGTTCGTGATCTTGAAAGGTTCAGCGCCATCCTCCGGTTAAGCCCCGGATCCACTGAACTGATTCGGGTTTTGAAATCCATGGGTTTTAAGATCGCAATCCTGTCATCCGGTTTTGATCTTTTTGTTAAAAAGATTCTCCAGGAAGCCGGGGTTGATTATGCGTTTTCAAATACCCTCCAGGTTGACGAAGACGATATAATTACTGGAGAATTAGAAGAGCCCGTCATCACTGATGATACAAAGGAGGAAATCCTTGAGTTCATCATGAATGTGGAAAAGATCAACCGCGATCAGGTAATCGCCATAGGGGATGGTTCTACCCGATCCCATTTCATAAAGAATGCAGGGCTCTCTATTGCGTTCAAACCAGGCAAAAAGAGCATCAAGACCGACGGATTTCTCAGCAGTGATCAAATTATCAACCTCTTGTACTGCTTAGGAATTCCCAAGAAAGAACTGAACAGGTATCTTGAGGGAAGTTTTGCTGAAAAGTGATTT
>JAUWPC010000370.1 GCA_030611815.1 Desulfobacteraceae bacterium | reverse complement strand
GAGCCTTGAACAGCCAGCCCAGAACAGGGATGTCCATGAGCCAGGGGACCCCTGTGTCTGTAGTTTCTTCACGTTTATGATAGATCCCTCCAATGACAACGGTATCCCCTGTCTTGATCATCAGGGTCGTCGTAATCGTCTTTTCGGTTCTACCAGACTGAGTCTCCTGTATACCTTCCTCACTCTCCCTGACTGTCGCCGGCAGTAATCGGTCGTCAGTAACCTCTACAACCATTGTGACATGCGAGTTGTCGGCGCTGATGGTAGGCCTGACCGTCAGGGAAAGGGCCGCTGTCATCTCTCTCACATCGATAGTATCTAACGATTTGATTGGTTCGTAGGTAACCGTTCCCCTGGATATGACGGCTTCCCCCCCATTGACTACGAGGACCTTGGGGGCTGAAATAATATGAACTTTCCCGTCTGTCTCACCGAGGGCGAGGGAGGCGTCAAGGGCTATAGAGCCCAACCCGCCGCCTGTGAGCCAGCCAAGGGCAAGGCCGATGGTGGGGCTCCAGCCGCTGGGCGCGTTGGTGGAGAACTGGCTGCTGCCCCAGGAGTTGGAGCCGGTGTTGTACCACTCTCCTGCAATACCGGGTCTGGTTCCATCAAGTTGTTTCCACTGTATGCCGAGGTCGCGGGTAAAATCAGTCTGGGCGTCCACCACCCGGGCCTCGATCATGACCTGTTTTTGGGCGATATCAAGTTTTGCGATAAGTTCCTTGACCTTATCAACCTTTGCCCTGACCCCGTTGGCGATGATCACGTTGGTTCCGGGGTCATAAGAGAGATAAAGATCCAGCGTAGCTATCTTTAACTTTTTCCCCTTTTCTTCCTCACCCTCTTCTTTTTCCTCTGACTCGGCCGCTTCAATGTCTAAGGCGGGCGGGATAGGAGGGTCTGCGTTCGGATCTCCAACTAACATCTTGAAGATGTCTGATGCCTTTCTGTTCTTTATGGTGATGAACTCGATAATTTTGGCTTCAAAGATCCCCTGGAGTCTCTTTGCGGCCATCAAGGCGCCTTTCCTCTTCCCCTCCTTAATCTCCATATCACGGAGTTTTTCCCTGGGGACCACCCAGAGTACGTCGTCTTCAATCTGATAGGTGAGGCCGTTGGGTCTGAGTATCATTTCCAAGGCCTGATCCCAGGGTATGCTATCGAGCTTCATTGATATCTTGCCCTCAACATCGCTTCCCCAGACGATATTTATCCCTGCAACTTCAGCGATCAACGTGAGGATATTCCTGATGTCGGTATCCACGAAATCGAAGCTCATCTTCTGGCCGGCATACTGTTTTGATGTTGACTCGAACAACCCGGCCCTGGATAGGGTTTCTGCGGACCCTGAGCCTATATCTTTTTCAGCGGGCTGAGGCCCCGGCGCGGTTTTACGTGGTTCAGTCCTTGTTGCAACTGCTGCGGGTTCAGGCTTCTTCAGCGGCGCCTCGGCGGCAGGCCGCTCGGCAACGAGGGGAATCTCCCCGCGCACGGCGTCAAAATCGATATTCAGCACATTCCCATCCTGAGTAATGTGGTACGGGATTAGTTGCCTTAGCATGATTCTCAGGGAAACGTGATGGTCTAAGGCGGAGTAAAAGGCATTAACACGGTTGATGGCGCCTACAGCATGATCGGAGTCCAGTTTTTTCATCAGATCAGGTTGTATTCGGCCGTTCTTCAGGTCGATAACCAGGACGGTCCTGTCTAATTTCACGTCATACTTTACCTCTTTGTCCGTCTTGACACTGAGGCGCGTCCGGTTTCCTTTGCGCTGGGTGACTGTCACATCGAGAATCTGCGCGAGAGAGATGGCTGCCGTATCCCCTGGGGAAGGCTGTACTTCCGCGATCCCTTTTTCCAGTGCCCTTGGGGTCACTTCGAGCACAATATCCTTTCCTCTCTTGATCAGGCGAGAATCGTTCTCCTCATGCCGGACGTACACCACCACCCCGGCATTACCACCCTCTTTCTCTGTGATGAGGATTTCCTTAACAGGGCCTGCCTTGAGCTTTACCTGGGCGGGAAGATCCTTGGCCAGAGCCCCCTTGATGTCAAAATATATCCGGTCGGGATTGGCCACAGCAAAGGGATCTCCATGAGTCGTTCTTTTTGAACAGACAAAGGTAATAATGGCCTGGTTAGGAGTTACGTCGGTCCGAACAGACTCTATGACTGCCACGCCAGGGGTCTTGTCCGCCACATCCACCTTGGTTTCAGGGGATGTCGAACATCCGCTGATCAGAAACCCCAAAATAAAGAGGAACAGGCCAAAACCGTTCCGTAAAACCCTGCCCAGATTCAAATCCATCTATTCATCCTCCTCACCGACCAGCCGCATTCGATTGCGGAATGCGGATTTCGGATTGCGGGATTACAACGAATTACTAATGACCAGTATTCCCGTTGAAGACGGGATTTCCGCTTCGCTACAACAAGTATCCAACATCCAGTAAACTTTAGGCACTTTAGTCACTTTAGGCACTTCTTTTCTACTCCACCCCATAAACCCTGTAGATCTCTGTTATCCTTTTTATCGCCTTCACGGGTTCATCTCTGGACCCCTCTATTTCAAGACGTCGGATAAAGATCTCCGGCTGATCCCTTCTGTAAACATAGTTCATTACATATATATTCAGACCCGGTTTGACAGCGAACTTGAACCTGCTGACATACTCTGCTCTGGGCTTCTTGGTGCCGTATTCGCTTTCGGCAATCGGCTCAAGGGTCGCTGTTGCAGTATGGGTGCCCACCGGCATGATATTCCTGTAATCCCGGTCCGCCACATAGAGCTTCCATCCCTTGCCGGTTTCATGGGCAGACGGGTTTTTGCTCCTCCCCCGGCTGCTCCAGAGGTACATAAAGCGGAGTCCGGTCCCTTCCGACCTGTAAGGAACAAAGTAGAAATCACTCCCTTTGGGGATCATATAGGCCTGAAGCGAGTTTGCAACGCCGTTGGGTTCCTTTACGACAAAACCGAAATTCTTAATAATATAGCTGAGTTCTTTCAAGGTTTGAACATCTTTTACCCGGCTCTGCATGATCTGACCGGTACGGCTGCGCAGGCTCCCCTCATCGCTCTCCTTTCTGACGTCATATACCATGCCGTCGGCCCTAACCTGCCACGAAAGGTTTAGGTCGTCACATATGGGCTGTGAAAGAAAAATTACTTCACCGA
>JAUWPC010000252.1 GCA_030611815.1 Desulfobacteraceae bacterium | reverse complement strand
GAAAGATGGCATTGTTCGTGTTGTAAACGAGTTTAAGGAATAGCCCAAGCATGTTTGTTTTTGCTTTCCGGCGTCTCAGCGGAAAGCAAAAGAAAAGAACCAAACTTTGCGTTCTTGGCTTCTTTGCGGTGAATAAGGACGGAGCTATTGGATGTCACAAGATGATGTGATTCAGATCAGGGTAGGGAATTCTCCTGTCGGCATCATGGGCCTGAAACGCGCCATGGAAGAGATGCCAGAGGAATACGCAGAAAGGCCCGATGATGAAGTGGGGGCTGAGCTTTTGAAGCGGCTTTCCAAAAAAAACTATATCCCCAACCGGGTGAAGGAGAACTATGCCAAGGCCTTCCTACGCGAATTCAAGAAATTCTTAGGAAAACCTTACGAACAGGAAGTCTCTGGAAGCGTGGAGATCAAGGTCTTAGGGCAGGGATGCGTGCAGTGCGACAGGCTGGAGAGAGATCTCATGGAGGTGATGGCCGAAATAGATCTTGCTGCGGACCTGGAGCATGTCAGAGAGATCAAAGAGATCGGCAAATATGGTGTCATGGGGATGCCTGCCCTGTTGATTAACGACAAGGTCATGTCGGTGGGCAGGGTTCCACCCAAGACAAAGCTCAAGGAGTGGCTGGAGGAGGCGCAAGGCTTAAGGCGTAAGGCTTAAGGTCATGTCGGGTAAACTGGAAAGGAGAAAAAATGGAAATCAAGGTGTTGGGCCCTGGATGCCCAAAGTGCGAAGCAATGACAAAGGCTGTCCGGGAAGTCATTGCTGAAACCGGTGTGGATGCACAGATTGAAAAGGTGACGGATGTCATGGAAATAGCCAAACATGGCGTGTTCATGACCCCATCCGTGGTCATTGACGGAGAGGTCAAATGCGTGGGCAAGATCCCCAAAAAGGAAGAGATTAAGGCATGGGTGAAAAACTAAGTCAGAAGACAAAGGAGGATGGAGAAATGTCTCAAGATTGTTGTACACCAGATGGAAATGTGATGATCCTGGCCTGCTCCGGCGGCTCAAACGTGGGCCAACTGTCCAACCAGGCCGCAGTAGAACTGACCCGGGAAGGGTATGGCAAGATGTTTTGTTTGGCGGGAATGGGGGGGCACCTGAGTGGTTTTGTCCAGTCGGCAAAGGATATCCCGCAGATGGTAGCCATTGACGGATGTTCTGTGGGTTGTGCAAAGGCTATCCTGGAACATGCAGCGGTTCCCATCAGGAGCTATCTTCTGGTAACCGACCTTGGAATCGAAAAGGACCACAATCTTGACTTAAAAAAGGAAGATATCCAAAAGGTAAAGGAAGCTGTCAGGGATGTCTGCACCCGGGATCAACCCGGCCTTCCAAAAGCTGCGACCGGTGCATGCGGCTGCTGTGGTTAAGGGTCTGCCGATTCAGATTTCATTCAACGACTACGGGAAATTAACAAAACAGGAAAGGATACTGGGATACTGTATGAAATACTCAAAAGGGATAACTATGACAAAACATCGAGTGGCTGCATGGTTCATCTTGTTAATGGCGGTTGTTTTGTTTCAAATGCCGTCGGCCCGCGGTTCTGATCAGACAGAGGAACGTACCGTGGAGCAGACCTATCCCGGCCTGGCCACAGGCTTGCTCAAATCTGCCAAATTAACAAAGCTGAAAAATGGGGTTTTATTCACTGCTGAGGGGGTTCAGATTGATGAATCCATGCTGAACGAGATGTTCAAAGACGCAAAGCCGGAAATACAGAAACAGTTAAATAAAAACCTCTTTTTTATTTTAGAGCAACAGGCGACAGAAAGGATCCTCCTCAACGAGGCATACAAGGCCGGTCACAAAAAGGATGACCCTGAGGATCAAGTGATCATGATGTACCTGAGTGACAAAGGTTCGGGAGTGACTGTTTCTGATGAGGAAGCAGAGGCATTCTATGGTCAGAACAAGGCGATGGTAGGGGGTATGCCTTTCGATGAGGTAAAAGATACTGTAAAAGGTTTTCTCCTGCAGAAGAAAAAAGAGGAAGCCGCGGGGAAATACCTTCAGACACTCGGGCAAGGCATGGACATTCGAGTTGACAGGGAATGGGTCAGGAAGCAAAATGCCCTTGCGATAGACAACCCGGTGGATATTGCCCGTAGATCGGGGAAACCGACCTTGGTGGAATTTGGCGCAACCGGCTGCAAGCCCTGTGACATGATGCAGCCCATTTTGGACAAATTGAAAAAGAAATATAAAGACAGGATCAACGTGATCTTCGTGCATGTGGGTGAGCAACAGATTTTGGGCGCCCGATTTGGTATCCGTTCCATTCCGGTCCAGGCATTCTTTGACAGTAACGGCAAGGAGGTGTTTAGACATGAGGGCTTTTATCCGCAAGCCGCGATTGAGAAAAAACTTGCCGCCATGGGGGTAAGTTAGATGAAAAAGTGGATTCGGACAGCTTTCATAGGTGTGGTAGCATTATTGGCTGTTTATTTCGTGATAAAGCCCCAGTTCTTTTCTGAGACAGGTCAAGTGAAAGGGGTACCTCTTGAGAGTGTGGCGGGGGACATTTCGAAAGCGATGACTGAAACCAGGTCAGGGGAAGTGAGAGAGGTGCCGGTAAAGGGGATGGTGACCATGCTGGATCTGGGGGCCCACTCCTGCATCCCCTGCAAGATGATGGCGCCGATCTTGACAAAAATGGAAAAGCAATATGACGGGAAGGCGGCCATTATCTTTATTGATGTCTGGAAGCACCGCGAGCAGGCAAAACGATTCGGCATCCGGGCGATCCCCACACAAATCTTTTTCGACAAAGAGGGGAAGGAGATATACCGCCATGTGGGCTTCATGAGTGAGTCTGCGATTGTCAGGCAATTAGAGAAAATGGGAGTTGGTTGAGTCAAAAGAGTGGAAAATTGATTAGCTAAGGAAGGAGATATTCATGCTGGAAACGTTTTTCCTAACAGTTAATGAGTGGATTGCCGGGGGAACCGCTATCGCTGCTTTGGGCTGTTTTGTGTGGGGCATGGTCAGCGTTGTATTGAGCCCGTGCCATTTGGCCTCTATCCCTTTGATTGTCGCCTATGTGGGCGGGCAGCAGGAGGTCTTGAAGCCTAAAGAGGCGGCTTACTATTCTATCTCTTTTTCGATCGGTCTCTTTATCACCATAGCGCTGATAGGTATCATTTGCGCCATGCTGGGCCGGATGCTGGGGGATGTGGGGAACTACTGGCAGATTTTGGTGGGGCTGGTGTTGATCTGGGTAGCCTTGGGAATGTTTGGGGTCGAAAAGTGCTCCATGTCCGGGAGCCTGTTAGGGCGTCTTAATGTTACGGGTTTTTTTGGAGCATTTGTGCTTGGCCTGGCCTATGGTGTCCTTTCCGGTTCGTGCACATTCGGCTTTATCGCCCCAATTCTCGCCATCATTACCATCCAGCAGAAGGTGGCAACAGGGATTCTTTTTATTCTGCTTTTTGCCATAGGCCATTGCCTGCCGATTGTAGTAGCGGGGAGCTCCACGGCAGCGGTCAAAGGTGTGATGGAAAACAGCGCCTGGCAAGGGGCAGGAAACTGGTTTCGGAAAGGGGCCGGGGCTGTTATCGCAGGCTTAGGTATCTACTTTATTGTGAACCCGTTTATTGTGGCATGAAGACGTTTGGAAAGGCGATCAAGATATAATCATCCAAATCCGTAAAATCCTTCCATATGCGGGGAGGCTAATGAAGGAGGTAAAGAATGGGAGCCGAAGCAGGTGTCAACAAAGGACCGAAAGGCTTAAGTCTTTTTGAAAAATACCTCTCGGTTTGGGTAATCCTCTGTATATTAGGGGGCATTGTCCTTGGAAAAATCGCCCCTGGTGTTGCAACGTACTTAGATGGCTTGGCCATTTACGTGGGAGAAGCACCCGTTGTTTCCATCCCTATTGCCATCTGCCTTTTCTTCATGATGTATCCCATCATGGTAAAGATCGATTTCGGGGAAGTGGTGAGGGCAGGGAAGAATGTAAAACCTGTTTCCCTTACGCTTATCATCAACTGGGCCATCAAACCGTTCACCATGTATGCTATTTCCATTTTTTTCCTTGGCACGGCGTTTCTGGCCTTTATTGGTCCTGATGCAGTAGATTACGTGAAACTACCCCTGGGGCTCGATCTCCCTCTGGGCGCCAAGCACGGTGTGGGTGAAGTGATTTTGCTCAATGGGATCAAGGTTTTGCAGGTACCACTATGGCGAAGCTATCTTGCCGGCTGTATCCTCTTGGGGATCGCCCCCTGTACGGCCATGGTCCTGGTCTGGGGGTTCCTTGCCAAGGGAAATGACGGGCACACGCTTATCATGGTGGCTATCAACTCTCTTGCCATGCTTTTTCTGTTTGGCCCTCTCGGCGGATTTCTCTTGGGCGTGGGCCGACTCCCTGTCCCCTGGCAGGCCCTGGTGCTCTCCATAGGTATCTATGTGGCACTTCCTCTTGTTGCGGGCTATATCTCCAGGAAAACGATTATCCAAGCGAAGGGTGAAGAGTGGTTCAAAGAGAAGTTTCTCCATATCTTGACGCCCGTCACCATAGTGGCACTACTGATCACCTTAGTGCTCCTTTTCTCATTCAAAGGTGAAGTGATCATCTCAAACCCTCTCACCATCCTTTGGATTGCCATCCCGCTTTTTATCCAGACTAATCTGATCTTTTGGCTCGGGTATGGTTTGTCAAGGTTGCTCCGATTTCGTTACGAGGATGCCGCCCCTTCGGCCATGATCGGGGCCTCCAATCATTTTGAGGTGGCCATTGCAACATCCGTTATGCTCTTTGGGCTGTCGTCCGGAGCAGCCTTAGCTACTGTGGTAGGGGTGCTCATTGAAGTCCCGGTGATGCTCATGTTAGTAAAGATCTGCCTGAAAACCACCCACTGGTTTTCCCTCAAGGGGACGGTGTCATGATGGAACAGGGGAGGGGCGAAGATGTTAGAAATAAAGAAAACCGCCATCGCCTTTGACGAGAAGGAGTTAATTCGACTGGAAGGAATCATTATTGATGAAGACGAGGCCGAAGCGCTTAAATTTCTCAAACGGGCAGTCTATAACAAGATTGCCAAGGGACAGCAAGATCGGCTCAAGTCCCACCTCGACACCTGGGGAGATCCGGTGGAAGGGTTTAAAAGGAGGAATGACCCATGAGAAGGCGCTGGTCTGTTAGAACCGTATG
>JAUWPC010000095.1 GCA_030611815.1 Desulfobacteraceae bacterium | reverse complement strand
AAAGGAGCAACATCAAAGGGCCGGCTCATAATGTCAGAAGACATGTCACAGACAAGGGGTATGTCAGCCGCATCAGGGAATTGGGACCACTGGGTACCTTTGATGGTATTGTTTGAAGTAAAGTGGAGATATGAAGCATCTCCGTCAATGGTGAACTCCTTTGGGATATATGAAAAACCCTTATCTTCAGAAGATGCGATTAAACGCACATCCTTTCCCTGGATCTCAGCCTCTTTAATTGCCTTGGTTGACCAGGTGCCGGTGTTTATATAATCTACAGGCCTCCCCTCTAACCCTAAATTCATAGGTATCATGCAGAACTGCAGGCTGGCGCCCCCCTGGATAAACAGGACATGAAAATCGTCGCCAAGACCAAGAAGCCTTTCCGTTCTTTTAACAGCCTCATTGATAACATCGTCAAACCACTTTGAACGATGGCTCACTTCTAAGATAGACATCCCGGAACCCTTGAAATCAATAAGCTCTGCCTGGATTTCTTCTAAAACAGGCAAAGGCAATGCAGCAGGACCGGCATTAAAATTATATATTCTTTTCCCCATATTTCTTTCTCCTTTAATTACGCAATTTCTCGAGCATCGCTTTAACTATATCGAGGCACTCTTTGTCCTTTTCAAAAGGGGGGACACCATCAAGATCCGCCTCAATGATCGCGCTCCGGTATGGCATGAAGCCCAAGAATTCGAAATCGGGCATCTCCTTTAGAAGAAACTCCCTGTCTTTTTCTGATCGTATCTTATTTCCAACAAAACTCAAATTTTTGATACCGATATCCCCGGCTAATCTGCGTACTTGATTGGCAGTCTCAATACTTCGTCTACCAGGCTCCACAACGACTATTAATCTGTCCACATTCATAGCCGTTCCTCTCCCCAAATGCTCCAGACCCGCCTCCATATCTAAGACCACCGCCTCGTCCCTGGCCAATACAATATGGCCCACGAGCCTTTTGAGAAGGGTGCTTTCAGGGCATATACACCCTGCCCCCCCTGTTTTTACGCCACCCATCACCATCACTTTTACTCCATCAACCTCAACGGACAGCCTATCAGGGAGGTCATTGACCTTGGGATTCAGTTTAAAAAATGATCCCATGCTCCCCACCTTCGCCTCGGTCCTCTCTTCAATCAGCTCCTTCATCTGTGAAATCGGCACGATTTCATCGCTGTTCTTGACCCCGAGGGCCTGGGCCAGATTTGCATCAGGGTCTGCGTCGATAGCCAGGACCTTTCTTCCCTCGTCTGCCAGGGCCCTGATCAAGAAAGAGGCAAAGGTAGTCTTGCCCACGCCCCCCTTGCCACTCACGGCAATCTTCATAAATCGTCTCCTTCATAAAAAAAGGCCCCCATCGGAAAGAGACCTCTTCCCAATGAGGGCCTTTATGCAATCCGATCTCAATGCTTCGCGCTAAACAGCTTCCTTTAAGGCCTTACCAGGCACAAATTTGGGCACCCTTTTCGCCTTGATCTTGATCTTCTCACCGGTTTGCGGGTTTACCCCTTTCCTTGCCTTCCTCTTGTCTACCTTGAATGTCCCGAAACCAATCAGCGTGACCTTCTGCTTCTTTTTCAGGGCCTTGGTGATGCTTGAAAAAACACAATCCACTGCCGCCAGGGCTTCTTTCTTGGTGCTAACAACCTTGGCCACCTCACTTACTAAATCCCCTTTGTTCATGTTATACCCTCCTTCTTTTGAAATGTTGAAATGAAAAAACCGACCTTCCGCTTAATCCCACCGCTAAAATTGAGCAACTTTCAATAAACCACAATCTTCCCGGTTGTGATGTAACACCCTCGCTGCTGCTTATCATAATTTCAAAAGAACTTCAATATGTTATAGGGGAACCTTCCTTTGGCCAATCCACCCCGCTCATTGATCGCATCTCCGCTATTTACCCGCTGTAGCAATTATATGAACCCTTCCAGGGGCAAAATCTTGTGGCAATTAGCTCTTATCTTCCCAGTAGTGTTTGAGGAGGATATTGCATTTCCCATCTCTTGTCAAGGAGTTATAACGATTTATGTAACTTATTCCGGCATGAACCCTTAATTTGTAATCTTCCAGCAGTTGTGGCTTTTAGGCTTCCTTTCAAAATCGGGCGGCAGCGTGGTCCTTGAAAGGTCTTCGATCTGAAATTCGTTTAGGCCGGCAAGATCCATCTTGAATTTGCGGTAGTTATTGGAAAACAGAATTATTCCATCCTTTTCCAGCAGCCTTGCAACAAGCCGGATCAATTCAACATGATCCTTTTGGACATCAAAGATCCTCTTTAACTTCTTTGAATTTGAGAAGGTAGGGGGATCAAGGAAAATGAGATCGTATCTCTGTTTTGTACTCTTCAACCAGTTCAAACAGTCGGCATGCTGAAAAAAATGCCGGTTGTAGCCGAAACCGTTCAGGGCCAGATTCCTCTTTGCCCAACGTAAGTATACTTTGGAGGCATCCACAGAAGTTGTCGATTTAGCACCCCCTTTGGCGGCATAAACCGTTGCAGTTCCTGTATAGGCAAAGAGATTCAGGAATCGTTTCCCCCCGGCCAGATCTCTAATCATAGAGCGGATTATCCTTTGGTCAAGAAAAAGACCGGTATCTATGTAGTCGGTAAAATTGACTAAAAATCTGCAATCTTTTTCATCAACCTGGTGGAAAATCCCACCCTCTCCCTGTTTCCCGTACTGGGCCTTCCCTTTCTGACGTCTTCGCTCTTTCAAGAAAATATTTTCTCGAGGGGCATCAAGCAAATCAGGCAGGACCAAGAGTACATCCTTCAGTCGGGCTTCCGCCTTTTCGGGATCAACCGTATTCGGGGCCTTATATTCCTGGACATGAACCCATTTTCCGTAGATATCAACGGCAACTGCATACTCAGGGAGATCCTGATCATAAACCCTGAAGCAGGTTATGTTTTCCTTTTTAAACTTTTTTTTAAGCCTTTTCAGGTTTTTTCTCAGACGATTGGCAAACATCTCCGTCGCAGGGTCAGGCTTTGTCAGGGTCCCGGCCAACTCAGGCCTGAAGATACGATGTTCCGTCTCTACAAACCATTCCGGCTCGATTTTGAAATTCAAGAGCTTGCATTCAAGAGCCCCGTTGTAGAGAGAATATTTCTTTTCCGCCCTAAGGCCCATCCCTTTTCCCAGATCAACATTACCGGTAAAAAGGCTCGCTCTCCACCCCCGAAAATGCTCCTTCAGGCGCCTGCCTATGTTTGCGTAGAGCGGCCTCAACTCTCTGAGTTCCCCGAGTCGCTCTCCATAGGGTGGATTTAAAATCACTAATCCAGGGACATCCTTCATCTTAGGATGCGGAACACAGGCGGCAAATTCCCTCCTTTCAAAATGGACAAACCCTCTCAATCCAACGCGTTCCAAACTAACAAAAGCGTTCTTAACCCCCTTTGAGTCGGCGTCATAACCCACAATAGGTGGAAGTTTCTGCAGACCCGCCGATTTCCTCTCCTCGGCTTCTTCAAGGAGTCTTTCCCATATTTCCGGCCTATGCCCCTTCCACTTTAGAAAGCCGAAATAATCCCGCAAAAGAGAAGGCGCAGAATCGGAAGCCATTAAGGCAGCCTCGATCGGCAGGGTTCCGGAACCGGTCATTGGATCAACCAAGCCCCCTCCCCTTCTTGCTATCTCCGGCCAGTTAGAGCGTATCAAAATCGCGGCGGCCAGGTTTTCTTTCAGGGGGGCCTCCCCCGGCTCTGTCCTGTATCCTCGTTTGTGCAGACTTTCCCCGGAAAGATCAAGGCTGATGGTCGCTTCATCCCCCAAAAGATAAACGTTTACCCTGATATCGGGTCTGGAGCGATTCACTGAAGGTCTCTTTCCAAATTGATCGCGAAACTGGTCTACAATGGCGTCTTTTACCTTCAACGCCCCATATCGGGTATGATTGATTTTTGAACGGGAAGACTTGAAATCAACGGCAAGGGAACCGTTCGGATTGAGATGTTCGGTCCAGCGGATATTTTGCACCCCCTGGTACAGATCCTCCGGAGTTTCGGCCCGAAAGCTCGCGATCGGCAAAAGTACCCTGTTTGCGGTTCGCAGCCATAGACAGGCCCGATAGCCCATTTCCAGGTCTCCCTGGAAAAAGGCGCCCGACCTTGACTGTTTTACTTCTCCAGCGCCAAGACTTTTCAGTTCGTTAACCAGAAGGGTTTCAACACCCTTTGGCGTAACAGCAAAAAATGTAATAGGATTATTCATGAGGGCTATTTTACCTGATATCATATGCAAAACAGGCCGTGAAGTCAAATTATCATCCCCATAGAAGTGGTTTGTTTTTGTTGGTCCTGGAAGGCACGCTGATTTAAGTGCCTAAAGTTAAGGAACTTCGTGACTTTATTTTATAAAAGGCTGTTCACGCAACTGCCTATAAATCACCAGGTTCCAGATTGGAAAAGACTCCCGCCTACGGGATCACAGAAATACGTTCCCAAACTGGAGTTTGGGAACGAGATGGAAAGCCCGCCAACAACCGAGCCGAAATCTAAATGGACAGCATTCCTTAACTTTAGGCACTTTAGTCACTCCAAACTCTAAACTTTACGTACTTTAGGCACTTTTCCGGTTTACCCGGGTTAGGATGTTTTTGTGGTACCGGGAAAAGCAGTGGCCTCTTTACTTCACCAGAATTATGGGTTAACATTAAATTACAGAAAAAATACGAGCTATGGCAGTCTGAGCATACGTCAAAAGCATGGCAACTTATAAAGCCTATTTCTGAGCAATTGCTTCACACCAACATCGGTTACCTCTGCCTGGACAGCGTAAACATGGCTTGCGGAAACTGAAACAGTAGTAAAGGAGAACAAATAATGAAACATCAAGAAGGGCACTTCAAAGGGATTAGGAACCTGAGGATTTATTATCAGTGCTGGTTGCCGGAAAGTAAGCCAAAGGCTGTGCTATTGATTGTACATGGTCTGGCAGAGCATAGTGGGAGGTATATGAACGTTGTCAATCACTTTGTCCCCTTGGGCTATGCTGTATATGGTATCGACCATATAGGACATGGCAAATCGGATGGCTCACGGGTGTACGTGCAGCGATTTGAGGATTTTACAGATACACTCAAAACCTTCTACGACATGATTCGCGACTGGCAACCCGAAAAGCCCATTTTTCTGGTCGGGCACAGCATGGGTGGCCTGATAAGTTCAATTTATCTCCTCGATCATCAGGAAGAACTGTCAGGCGCGGTTCTCTCCGGGCCAAGTGTCAAGGTGCCAGACAACATCTCATCGGCTACCATTTTAGTGGCGAAGCTATTTTCTACTCTAATGCCCAAACTTGGATTGATTGCCTTAGAGGCAGAGGGAGTGAGTCGGGATCCGGCAGTGGTGCAGGCTTATCTCAACGATCCCCTGGTGTACACAGGGAAAACTACAGCGCGGCTCGGCGCTGAACTCCTCAAGGCAATGAAGCGTGTTGCTGTTGACGCGTCCAGGATTACATTGCCGATTTTGATTGTGCAAGGCGGTGAAGACAGACTGGTAGATCCGGATGGAGCTCAGATGCTTCATGATACGGTCGGCTCCGTCGATAAAACGCTAAAGATCTACGATGGCTTGTACCATGAAGTATTTAATGAACCCGAACGCCTCAAGGTATTGGGCGATGTCGAAGCGTGGTTGGAATCACGACACAAAACCTCCACAATTTTCTCAGCGAGCCCTAAGTCCCGGGAGACGAGCTTACCGCTTCCACTGTAAACTCGCTCAAATTATCCGGCAGGTTATCAAATACGATCATAAAAGGAATGGTTGCCCCTGACGCTAAATTGAAATTCTTTCTTGCCATACCGTCACGATTATTCATCGCTCTCTTAATCTCCTCAAGCGGCAGAGTCTTGATCTCCTCATCTGTGAATGTGTTACCGGCGTAAGACTGCTTAGACTTAACCGCCTTCGCCTTGTTATCAAGGATGTTTCCTTTTATTAGAATATAACTCCTGGGCCTTGGATATTTGCTGCCAACCACTCCCCGAATCACAAAGAGACGTCCGCCCTTTTCAGAATCAACAAAAGAACCGGCCACCGAACTAAACTCAAGAAGACGGACACCGGGATCAACCGGCCCCTTCTTCTCAGGGGCCTTCAGAAAGGAGGATACGGAATTCTCCAGAAAAGAGCGGACAGGGGGAGGAATTAACTCCGGTTTCCAATAATTAATTGCAACGACTGCGCCCAAAAGCGCTAAAAGAATCACCACAAGAACGATAATAAATGCCCATTTAGAGGACTTCTTTTTGGACAGGGCCTTTTTCATCGGTTCAGCAGCCCTTTCATGCTTCTCGCTCCGATCATCTACCTGATCATCTATGTTATCCATCGCAAGAAAATCAACAGCAGGGTCATAGGCCAAACGCTCTTCTCCCCCCCCCATCGTGTCTTCCATCAAATCCTGATTATCCTCAGACGCTTCCTTCATTTTTCCCGCCAATTCTCCGGCAGGCTCTTGAAAGGCATCTTTATAGACGCTATCAAGGTCTGACTCAAGACCTTCATCCTTTCCTTTGACCTCTGCCTCTCTATGTTCATGAAATAGCGGGACTAATTCATCGGCTATCTCCTCATCAGTCCCGCGTTTAGCGGGATCAATTGGGATCTCTGTTTCCATGGCATCTAAGGCACGCACTGGGGGATATGCCATAAAGATATGCCTACAGATCGAGCACCTGACCTTAGATCCTCCCTCTTTTAAAAGGGTTTCATCAATATTAAATACTGTGCGGCACTTTTCACACTGGATGTCCATGCTTCCTCCTGCGCGATGGATATTTCCTCATCTATTTTTGATGCAGTCGTAAGAAGTTAAATTCATGAGCATTATTTTTTAAGGACATAGATCTCTGGTAGATAACGGTACTCCTCATTATAATCAAGCCCATAACCAACTAAAAAGCCTTCCTTGACCTGAAATCCGCAATAATCAATTGAGACCTCTCGCTCTCTTCGCTCAAGTTTGTCAATTAAGGAGCAAATACGGAGGGATTCAACCCCTCTACGTTCTAAGTTCTCTTTGATATATGCCAAGGTTAACCCGCTATCAACAATATCTTCTACTATGATTACAGGCTTCCCTTGAATGGGAAGCTCAACATCTTTTGTCAAGTGGACAGAGCCGCTGGAATGCATGTTTGAACCATAGCTGTACGCTCTAATAAAATCCATCTTGGTTGGTATACTGATCTCTCTCATCAAATCGGCAAAGAAAAAAATCGACCCCTTGAGTATCCCTATCAAGATAGGTTCTTTCCCCGCATAATCTAAAGATATCTGAGCAGCGAGTTCCCTGACGCGCTCTTGAATGGCCGCTTTTGATATAAGAATCTCTTTTTCCAAGCCCCTTCCTCTACCCTTCCTGCTAAATTCAAAACTTACGAATCAACGGTAAATCCTGAACCCCGCTTTTAGCGGGAAACCCTGTCGAAGATCCCGTTGAGCGGAAAACCTAAGAATCCGTGAACACCTACATAGTGCCTGAACGAAAACTGTCTTTTTCGCCCATATCTGCGTCAGACTCAAATTTTAATCCTCGAAATACTCAATGTATTCCTGTGGTTAAAATTTTCGCCTTCCTTGATCTGAACAAAAAATCCTAGTTTTCGTTCGGGCACTACATATATTTAAATAACTAGTTTTTGTCAAATAGTTGACCCAGATCCCTCACCTAAAAAGGGCAACTTCTCTCTTTTTCTGTATGCAAGGGCCTGGCATGAAGCGATCAGGATGTCGTTATCATCCATAACCTTTATCTCGTATGATGCGGTTTTTTTTGAGAGATATATCTCTTTTGATTCCGCCCTGAGCCTGCGTCCAGTCTTGGCGGGATTATGAAAAACGACATTTACATTAAGAGCCACCGCCACCCTTCCATGAGAATTGCAAGAAATTTGAAAGGCCTCATCCATGAGGGAAAAAATGGCCCCCCCATGAACCATACCGAAGATGTTGACATCATCATTCAGAGGAACCATCTCAACAATGGCATGGCCGTCGGACAACTCAATCAGCTTTAACCCTAACTTTCCGGCATAGCCTTCACCCTTCACACTCTTAATCATTGCCGAACGAATCTCTTGATCCATTATGCTTCCTGTAGTCTCCTCTATTCTTTCTGGTGGACCTTCGCACAAGGGAAAAAAATCGTAAAAGTAGTCCCTCCCGAGGCGTAACAGTCACTTTTTTCTTTGCAAAAATCGCACTTCAATATATTGCCCGGACATACATCCTGATCAAGGGGGATATACCGGCATCTTGAGGATACCATATCGATCTTAAAGTTATAGCGTTCCGAAAAGATCTTCATACGTAACAGATCAGCTCCTTTGCCTCCCGCATTAAAATCAAACTCCTGCTTGGTCGAATAGTTCATGGTCTCCTGAGTCACAAAAAAACCTTCAAAAATCCGTCTTTGATTTTCGGTGGTTATCCCGACTCCATAATCACAAACCACCAGTTCAACGCCTTTTCCCTTTTTCCGGGTATCGACCTCCATTTTGCCTTCATCCGGCGTATTTTCTATGGCGTTTTTTACAAGTCCAACTACCACCTTTTTAAGGGGATCAACCGGCATCCAAATTGATGGGATGGATTCAAGTTTGGGTTCCAGATCGATCTTTCGATGGGAGAAACGGGGTTTGATCTCTTCAAGCGCCCTAAAAACAAACTGGTCTAAGAGGATCTCTTCGGACCGAACTTCCTTTGGACCAAAAATTTCATCAATCCGTTTTCTTATCCTCTTAACAATTCGCCCTTCCCCCACCTCCTCGGCTACAAGGGCCTCAAGCTCATCTGCACATTCATCCAGTAATAATGAGAGAAGATGCCGTGTATCATAATGCTGCTCCCGCATGATGTCTTCCACCTCATATTGCATATCTAATATGCGGGCGAGATTACGCTGGGCACGGTCAATGGTGGGTTCATAGACCTCTGGTGGCAGAGAAGCAAGCCTTTTTCCCAAGATGCTCAAGGAAGCTCCAAGCACTGCAAGAGGAGTTCTCAATTCGTGGGAGAGATGATTTATGACCTTGTCTTTGGCTCGGTTCAGGCTCGCAACCTCGTTGTAGGCCTCCTTTATCTCGCTTGAAACCCGAGCATTCTCAATGGAAAGGGCCACAGTCCCTGAGATCATATTCAGAAGTTCGACGTCTGTCTCATCAAAGGTCCCTCGTTTTTTGTTCATAACACAGAGGACCCCGATGATTCGATCACCACTTCTTAGGGGTACGTCTAACAGGTTCCTGGTCTTAAACCCAACCTGTGTGTCCACTACGGAGTAGAAATCAGGGTCTTTAGATGTATCAGCAACCACAACCGGCTCGCCGGTTCGTATGACCCGGCCTGAAACACCCTTGGTGGCGGGAAAACGGACCTCCTTCATCCTCTTCTCTATAGCCAAATCGTCGTGGGCGCCGGACTTGAAAAAGAGTTCATTTTTTTCTTTATCTAAGAGTATAACCAAAGAGCCCTCAGCCTCTAAGAGTTGCTTGATCTCGGCGCTGATATATCCCAATAGATCATCCAAATCAGGATATTCAGGGAGGGCCATGCTTGTCCGCAGCAAGGCCTCGTTGTTCCTCTCAATTCTTTTCTGATGAGTAATGTCTCTTAAGAGAACCAACTCCCCCGAGGGTTCACCCTCGTTCTCTGAAAAAACAGCGGCCCTGAAAGCCACATCTAAAATTCGACCATCCTTGGTGAGTCTTTGAGTCTCATGGCGCAGTATAATTCCATCCTCGAACAGTTTTCTGATATTTTCACTCGTCTCTTCTTCGAAGCCGGGAGGAATATAAGGGATTCTCTTTCCCTCCAGTTCATCAAGGGTCCACCCGAAGATTTTCGTAAATGCGGGATTGAGATAGGTAACACACCCATCTAAGGTAAACACAACTATGGGATGAGGTACAAAATTAAGAAGTGTCCGGAGTCGCCTTTCCGACTTCCGAAGGGCTTGCTGAGTCTTGAATTTGTTTGTAATATCACGGGCGATACCTCGAAAACCTATGATCTTCCCATCTTGATCGGTAATCTGGTTGGCAGAAAAATCAATGATTCTCGACTCACCTTTCTTGTCTTTGATTTGCCAAATCAGGTCTGAGAAGCCGTGACCTGTCTGATAGATCCTGTTAAAGGTCTCAAACGCCTGCTTTGCATATTCCTCAGTCATAAACTTCGTAAAGTTCTGGAACTGTATCTCCTCCTTAGGATATCCAAACACCTTGCAAAGGGCCTGGTTGAAGTATAAGAAATTCCCATCTATATCTACCTCATAAACTCCCTCTTCAATGTTCTCTACGAAGGCCTGATAACGCTCGCTCGATACTTTATCGCAGGCAACTAAAAGGTTTTCCGCCATAGAGGCATCCTCATCCGAAGAAATTTGGGGTTGATCTCCCTTAAAAGATCTATTATTTTTTACTGGCTTAATATCTTTCATAAAAACAGGAACTCCGAGGCCCAACCGCTGGCTTCTCTTATTCTCATGCAAATGGAATGATACACAGCTTGAAAAGGAAAACATTTACAGAGTTAGTGTCCATCCAGAAATGAGATAGTTTTTGCAAGATCAAGGAAGACGAAAATTTTAACCACAGGAATACATTTGAGTATTTCGAGGATTAAAATTTGAGTCTGACGCTGAGATTGCGGAAAATAGCCATTTATGGATCGACACGAGTTAGGATTTCGCATGCTTGATTTATAAGGCATAAGAAAAATATTGTCATTATAATTATACCGCAGGCC
>JAUWPC010000331.1 GCA_030611815.1 Desulfobacteraceae bacterium | reverse complement strand
GCTCTTGATGAGGTTAAGGGCGTTGCCCAGAAGTGTAACCTCTGTCATCACCGGGTTGATCAGGGACTCATCCCTGCCTGTGCCGATAATGTCTGCCTCGCCCATTGCATCTATTTTGGAGATCCGAAAGAGATCGCTCAGGATGTGTAAGGGATGAGGCCATATCAATTTTTCTTCCTTTTTGATTCAAATCGTACTATAGAACTTCAGCTAAATAATTTCACTGCGTTATCGGTCGGAATCCTCGACGACGTACTAATTTGTACGACTTACTCGAATTCCTCTCTCTGGCCTTGTGAAATTAATTATCTGAAAACCTATATATCCTCCAACTGACAGAATTACACGTTCGTTAATCAGAAAGTAGCAGATGAAATGAAGGATCAACTCCTGTGTCCCAACTGCGGGAAGGTGGTAGAGAAATACCGGAATCCTTTCCCCACTGTTGATATTATTATAGAAACTGGTTCTGGCTATTCCGCGGGGGATGAAGAATCTTCAGACACTGTTACGAACAGGGTATCAGAGACAGATTCCTGGAAAAGGAAAAACATTTCTTCCCAGGAGATTGGTAAACATAAAGAGAAAGCCGGCATAGTCCTGATAAAGAGAAAAAATCCGCCCTTTGGATGGGCGCTTCCGGGCGGCTTTGTAGATTACGGGGAAAGCCTTGAATCTGCGGCCAAGCGAGAGGCAGAAGAAGAAACCTCGCTAAAGGTGGAACTCCTATATCAGTTGGGGGCCTATTCAGACCCTTCAAGGGACCCAAGACACCATACCATTTCTGTGGTCTTCGTTGGCCGGGCAACAGGAATGCCAAAGGCCGCTGACGACGCCATAGATGTCGGCATTTTTGACCGCCACTCCCTGCCAAACCTTCTGGCCTTTGATCATAAAGAAATCCTCAGAGATTATTTTAAGAGATGTTACCCAAAAGGCTAAGGTCCATTCTTGTTCCACTGATTCTACTTTTCCTTTTTTTCATAGGATCTCTTTTACTCCTTAATTCCCTTATACAGAGGCCTTCGGTTCAGCACTACCTGCTCGGGCAGGTATCAAAGGTTGTTGGATATGAAATCGATGCGGGCCCAATAGAATTCACTTTTTGGGAAGGGATAGGGATCAGCGCTCGGGATTTTGAGGTCAAATTACCTGGGGGTTATGATAAAATTGCCGCCGCGAGGATCATGTTTAAGCTTGATCTACGGGAATTGATAAGAGGGAACATCCTTCCTACGGGACTTACCCTTATCGAGCCTAAGATTGAATTTGCCATGAAAGAGGGCTGGGACATTTCAAAACCTGGTGAGGGCGGTTTTTTTGAAGCCATGCCACTCAAGGTATTGGCGGGAATTCCTTCTGTCACCTTAAAAGGAGCGCAGATATCTGTAAAGGATGTGCCATTGAAGGTGACGGGCCTTTTTCTTCATCTATCCCGGAAGAGCACCGACCCCTTTACGCTTGATGTTACGCTGGATGGAAAGATCGATTACAGGGAGAAAGAAATTCCGTTCTCGGCCAGGGGAAGTATCACTCAAGATGAAGGGGGAGGGGCG
Organism: Desulfobacteraceae bacterium; assembly: GCA_030611815.1. Taxonomy (GTDB): domain Bacteria; phylum Desulfobacterota; class DSM-4660; order Desulfatiglandales; family Desulfatiglandaceae; genus Desulfacyla. Next base: position 2,135 of record JAUWPC010000331.1, on the reverse strand, counting down.
TCAGCGAAAGTGAGCCTAAGGGCGAGCGAGATCCCCCTTTCACGCATCAGTTGGCCTGAGTTTTTGCCCGTTAAGCAAGGGATAGCCGGAATAGAGATGACGGCAAATGGGGCACTTGACGGGACTTTCTGGGCAAAGGGAAATATCACGATCAAGGATCTTGAGTTCATGATCATTGATGACGGCGACAAGAAGTGGTTTGCCTTTGATAAACTCGACCTTCCTTTTCATACCTTTTACTCTGAATCGAAGTTACACATCCCGTCCTTAGAGATGAAGGCCGCTGACTTCACCCTGAACGCCAATTCAACTCTCTATTTAAAAGATAAATCGAATCCTCATTTAGAGATCAACGTCAAGAGCCCGGCTATGTCGCTTAAGACTTTTAAGAAGCTCTTCCCCTCCTCGCTTCTTCCTCAATGGGTTGAGACCGATCTTTTTCCCATATTTTCCGGGGGTGATGTTCGTGTTGATCTCTTTTCACTCAAAGGGACACTTAACCAGATCAAAAACCTGGATAGGCCGAAAAATGCCGGCGCCCTGTTATTGCAACTCACCTGCAACGGACTAACGGCTTTTAAGGATGACGGCGGCGTGCCCGTTGACGGGGTCTCGGGGAATCTGGAAATTGAGAAAGGGGCCATCCGTGTTTCAAATGTTAAGGCCCATTTCAGGGATTCCGAAATAAGCGACGGTACACTCTATCTCAGCAGCCTTTATGTTGATGTCCCAACAATTCGTGTCACTGTGGATGGGTCCTTCGACCTTGCAGATCTCGTACTGCAAAGGGGTTTAAGTCTTGTTCCTGATGATGTGCGGCAGCAGCTTCAAGGATTTGAGTCTGTTACCGGGAAGATGGATGCCAGCGTCGAAATAGGGCATGAGGCCAAGTGGGACTATCCCAAGATCTTGAAAGGGCGGTTCAAATTCAGAAATTGCGCCGTAAGAAATAAGGATTTGCTTTTTCCCGTAATATTGGAAGAGGGTAGTCTAACAATTGATGAAGAAGAACGGAAACTGTTTATTGCAGAGGGTAAGTGGGGCAAGTCCAAGATCCTGAGTTCCGGTGTGATCGGGGTCTCCTGGAAAACAGGCGAGGCCCACATTCTTCTTAAGGCGGATATGGATGAACTAATGGGGCATTTTTTTCCTGATCTTAACTTATTCATGAGGTTTAAAAATCAAGTGCCTTCTTTGATCTCCCTCTCTAATAAGGGGGGTGAGTGGGCCTTTCGCGGAACTTTTGACTTGAAGAAGACGTCCCTCGAAACAGAATCAATGACTATAGATCCTTTCGGGGAAGAGGGGATGGTCTTTTTCAGTGGAAGAGTCCAACCGGGAGAGAAATTCTATCTCACGAATTTGAAATGTAATCTAAGTGAATCATCTTTTGAATTGGCTGGTTCTTACGACCTGCGAGGCAAAGATCTCTTCGATTTCAGGGTGTCAAGCAAGAAGATCCTGTTAGAGGATTTAGGCGTTCGTTTTAAGAGGGGAAATCTCAGGGGGAGGGGGGCTCTCGAGTTTGATACCACAGTAAAGGCCTCGCGATCAAATCCGATGATGACAGAGGTGACAGGATGGGCAAGGTCACGAGACCTCTTCTTTGCCACAAGCGCTTTTCATCATCCAGTTGAAAATTGCAATTTTGGGTTAAAGTTCCGAGGCAAAGATCTCTCCATAGATTTTCTTAACTTAAAATTGGGAAAAAGCCCTTTCCATGCCAAGGGCGAGCTTAGGGGATGGGATGGAATGAGAGGGGCTCTTACTATCAAATCAGATTATTTAGACATCTCCGATCTCATATCTCCTGAGTTTTTCAATAATTTCAAAAGAGAGGCTGAGGATCGAACCCGGGCCGGATGGCGGGAAGGCGCAAGTCGATTTATGAAGAAGTCAGATATACATTTGGATATAACTGCCCCGAATGGTCAATGGGAAGGGTTCAAATATGGTCCACTCAGGGTAGAATGTGCCTTGCGATCGGGTGATCTTTACATCAGCAGATCCAGTGTGGAAGCGGAACATGGGAAATTGCTGTTAAGAGGACACGTGAAAAGAGGAAAAAGCCGTGAGATGCTTTTTTCCAGCTATATCGATTTGACCAAACAACCCTTGAAAGAACTTCCTCAATC
>JAUWPC010000343.1 GCA_030611815.1 Desulfobacteraceae bacterium | reverse complement strand
TAAGGCAATGTAAAGGAATGTTCGGAGTTATGTCAAGGCAATATAAACTTGACACACACCCCTCTTTTCCATATTTTCTTGTCATTCAGAACAGGACCTCAAGTTGGTAGTTGACGAATTCCCGCTGGATTTCGACTTGTTAGATGAACTCATAATCTCCAAGCCCTGTCGAAGATCCTCCGCCTGTGGCGGGGGGAACCTTTGAACCAGTGAACGGTTACCTAAATGGCGATGCAAAAAAAAGATGTTGATCTTTCTCTGAAAAGAGAAGTGTATGTCCGGGACCATCTGGCAGAATACCGCACCGGTCTTGCTCTCAGGAGGACTTTTCTTTCATACCTCCGTACTGCCCTGGCATTCTTTGGAGGGGGGTTGGCAATGATAAAGTTCTCCGGTCACCCTCTCGTTACGTGGATTGGGTGGTCTCTCCTCCCTGCCGGCATTGTCATTCTTGTCCAGGGGATTATCGTTTATATAAGGGTGAACCGGGCTGTTCAGGCGGAGAAAGAGAAGACAGACGAAGCCGAACAGGCAAATATGTAATCACTCGAGGAAAGAATAAAGGTGCTGGAAAGAAAAGAGCGGTTATGTCGTGTTATCAGGGCCTTTAGCAGAGTATCTTTCTCTCTGTTTTATCGTCTCGAGATTGAAGGGGACGAATCCCTCCCCCGAGAAAAGGCCTTTATTCTCCTGCCAAAGCATCAGTGCTGGCAGGACATCCCCATAATTGGCCTTGCCACACCAAGGCCTCTTTACTACATCGCCAAACATGAACTGTTCAAGAACCGGTTCGCAGCTTGGTTCCTAAAATCGCTTGGCGGGATCCCCTTGAACCGGGAACAGCCTTTAAAAAGCAGGGGTTCCATAAGGGCGATGATTGAATTCCTGGAAAATGGCGAGGGTGTTGTGGTTTTCCCCGAAGGCACTTACTATAAAAACAAAATGGGGCCCGGCAAGACGGGAATGGTGAGGCTTTTTGTTTCCCGGTTGTCATTCCCTCTGATACCCGTAGGGGTTAATTACTCAAGAAGGGGTTTCAGGGTCTTAGTCCGAGTCCGTTTCGGTAAACCGATCTATCCGTATGTGGAAACCGCACCAAACTCAATCCTCGACAGGGTGATGAAGAAAATCGCCCTTCTTTCAGGATTACGGTAGCGGAATTCTATCCCCGCTAAAGACGGGATCTTCAACCAACAACAAAGCCCAGAGGTCGGAGGTCGGTGGCGACAGGCAAAGCCTGGAGCGTTGGGATAGGTGGCGAAAGAGCCACACTTGAAATTCGCTGAAGGAGTCTAATGGCTTCAAGACCCATCCGGTAAGGGCTGTCATCCGACCGGAAGCGAGTCTTGCCAGTGTAGGGAAATCCGAATCTGGAAGCGTAGACAGCGGTTACTGAAGCCGTGTGAATCAGCCTCGAAAATGACTAATGCTGAGGCCCTCGTCTTCTGACTATCGGGGGCAACACCACCTTACTGGGTTGACAGTGGTAAAGGTGGCTCGGCCGGGGTCTTTGATCAGGGCAGAGGTAAGAGAGGACTCCCCAGGAACCTGGGAGACCCGAACTGCTCCACCAGAAAAGCATGGTTTAGGGTGACCATCGGAGGAAGGCCGCAAACATCCAGGTCTGTTCTGATCCCTTCTCTCGGGAGCGGAACAGGAGGAACGAATAAAGAGGGGGACTGGTGGTACTGCCAAGCGAAGGAAACGAAGTGCGGCAGGATGGCATTAGTCCCGCTTCAGCAGCGATTTTATCGGGGTAGTTTATTTTACAACTGTGGTTGACGCCGGTCTCCGAGAGGGACCCAGATTCCCTACATGCCTACTCGGGAACGTCAAGAAAAAATCTAAAGGTCATTTGAACCGGAAATCAAGTTTAAAATCGTACAGCCATGGGATAGTAGGCTGTATTCCTTCCGTAGTCAGCTTGTCGGGCAAGTCTTCGTAGTGATCTTTCATCAATTCGGGGTTCGGAACATTATAGTATGTAACAACGATGGTATTATGTTTTACTCGAATATCGCCTTCCAAACCCTTAAAGAAATCTTTAGCCATGTGCTCTGCATCCCATTCGGCAATAGGAGACCCAACCCTCTCTCATCATAAGGCTGGCTGCCTGTGCCAATAACCCCATAGTCATCTTGCCATATTGTATATTTAGTGTCCGAACGAAAAATAGGATTTTTCGATCAGATCAAGGAAGACGAAGATTTTAACCGCAGGAATACATTGAGTATTTCGAGGATTAAAATTTGAGTCTGACGCAGATATGGGTGAAAAAGACAGTTTTCGTTCAGGCACTATTTAGATTCAGAGTGCCTGCCCGGTTCCAACCAAGAGCCTGGCTGTTGTTGAAAAATTCTTCAATGTGCCATCGATCAGGATAGTTAACAGAAAGATCTTCCACTTCATTTCGGTCACCGGTGTGCAAAGAAATGCTTTGAAATCAAAGTCCTCCAATCGTTCTCCTTTACGTTGAATGAACTGATGATATGGCCCATAACTACTTCCGTTTATTTGGTAAAAGCATTTTGTTGTGGCGTATCCAGCCCAATGCCGTTTGAATGCTGCATCCGGAACCTTCTGAATTGATTTTCAAACGGACTTATTATATGGCATAGGGACTAACATATCAAATGGCGATTTTGAATAAATCCAGCCAAGAAGTTGAACAGTGTAATGTTCATTGTCTGCCATAACAAGTGGCTGTTCGTCATCCAGCTTGAGAATGTTGCCAGTCAAAGTCAGCAGTTCTGGTGTAGCCTGTGTTACCGTCCTGGCAGATGATGCAGTGGTAAAACAGATAGGCTGTTTTGTTTCGGTATCCAGGCAGAAGAATGTTTGTGCCATTTTCGTAGGTTTTGAATCTCTGTCCTTTTGGCGTCTAACCATCTGTCGCTTGCTGTATGATTTAAGCCGGTGCGGATCGATAGCAAGGATTTTGCCGTTAAAATGACCAAATGTTTGTCGTATCTTGCCGAGAGCTATCTGCAATCGGTGCGCATCGGCGACAGAATGAGTGTCTAACAAATTGTGTATAGCCGGATCAGTGGCTATGAATGGAAGCCCATTGGCCAATTCAAACCCCTTCTGGCTCACCGTCCTTTTCTTGCGAATGCCTGTAACACACGAAGCCCTTTCGTTGACAAGCTGCATGGCTAATCGGGTTTCCACCTGATCATCAGGCATACCGCTCCAACTCTTAAGTAGATCCCATGCTCCCAACCTGAGATATTCCGGTATTAGTCCCGCACAGGCGGGACCGACCATGTTTCCAGAGATCTTGTTGGCCAGGAGTTGGCGAACACCCCGTTCAATACTTTGAGCGTCACAGAGTTCCAGACGTACCTTTTGCTTTGTTCGATGAGTTTCAATCTTTATCGGTTCTATCCCTGGGCGATACGTGTGAAGCTTTTTTTTGAAGGCCATATTCAGAGATAACCCGTTCAACACTACGTATCGCAATCGAATATCCGCATTGTATAAGCTTTTGAGCAATA
>JAUWPC010000204.1 GCA_030611815.1 Desulfobacteraceae bacterium | reverse complement strand
CGTGGTACATGGGTGATATTGTCAAAAGGCTTCTTCAGGGATGTCGATGGCCGAGGTGTCTTCCTGCTGCAGGGAGGTATGTCGCGCGAAGACATTGGTAAGGATATTGCGGCAGAAGTATTTGGCGGTCTCTATCTTCCCCCTGTAAAAGATCCCGTCCGCCGAACCTGCTTCAACGCCCGAAAGCTTCTCCCGGGCGACAAGGCCCTGTTCCAACATGATATGCGCCATGGCGGTTTCCGCAAAGCATTCTAAAAAACGGGTCGAACTGAGGGGGATGAGTGATAGCTTTCCTTCCTGGAAGTACTGCATATACTTCATGGCAAAGTCACCCGTGGCCTGGGCCGCCTTGAAAAGGAGCTTGGAATCAGCACTGAAATCCTTATCCTCTTTGAGGTCTCCGGTAAATGTCATGATCTCCTGGACCCAGTCTCTGAAAACCGAACCCCCCTTGGCACCGATTTTTCTACCCACAAGGTCAAGGGACTGGATATAGGAAGTTCCCTCCCATATGGAGACGATCTTGATGTCGCGGGCATACTGCTCCACCGGGAACTCGCTGCAGAAACCCACACCAGCAAGAATCTGGATGGCGTCCCGGATCAGGAGATAACCAAAATCAGATGGGTAGGCCTTTATGAGAGGGGTCAGAAGTTCGATCCGCTGCTCTGCCAGTTCACGGCTGGCTTCATCGGGATCATGCTGCGCTGCGTCTATGAAATACATGAGCTTCCCGATCATGGCCCGCATCGCTTCTGTACCGGACTTGAGGTTCATCAGCATCCGTCTCACATCCTCGTGCTGTATGATGGGGACCAGGCCTGCATCGCGGTTTGTAAACAGAGGTCCCTGAATACGCTCTTTGGCGTACTGCCGGGCGGTGTCATAGGCGCTTGCGGTCATTCCCAAGGCCTGGATGCCACAACCGATTCTGGCCTCATTCATCATCTGGAACATTTTGGCCATTCCGGAATTTGGCTCGCCTAAGAGTATCCCGCGGCAATTTCCGTTTTCACCAAAGTTAAGGGTGCATGTGGATGACCCCTTGATGCCCATTTTGTGCTCGATGCCGCCACAGTAAACGTCGTTGGATTCGCCCAGAGACCCATCCGGATTGACCCAGACCTTGGGTACGATGAACAGGCTGATCCCCTTGGTACCTTCGGGGGCTCCCTCGATGCGGGCTAAGACAAGATGAATAATATTCTCGGTGATGTTTTGGTCGCCGCAGGTGATGAACCGTTTGGTCCCCTCAATCTTGTATATACGCGAGTCATCGGACCCAGGGTCCGGGATTGCCTTTGTCCGGACCGAGCCCACATCCGACCCGGCATCCGGCTCGGTCAAACACATGGTGCCGCCCCATACGCCGGTGTACATCTTTTCTATGAACAGGTCCTTGTCTTTATCCGTGCCGAAGTTCTCGATAAGGCGGCCGTTACCCGTTGCCAGCCCCGGGTAGGTCATGAAGGCCATGTTGGCCCCGACAAAGAGTTCGGCCAACAGGCCGCTCACGACTGCAGGGAGTCCCTGCCCCCCGAATTCAGGATTGTTCGAGTTGCCTATCCAGCCATTTTCAGCCATTACCTTCCAGCATTCATGAAAAGATTCCGGAACTTTGACTTCACCTTCTTTATAGGTGCAGCCTTCCCTGTCCCCATCCTGCATGCAAGGCCCCAGGACATCGCGGCAGACCTTGAGGGCCTCGTCAATGATCATACTGAAGTCTTCACGAGAAAAATCCTTGTAGGCCTCATAAGTCAGGAGCTTATCAATTTCCAAGTACTCAAAGAGTACGAATTTAAGATCTCTGTCATCTCTGTTAAAATAGTTGATCCCCATATTGTTCTGCCTCCGTGAGCGTTTGCAGTTATATTCTCATGATTAATAAAGATGTTTTTCACCGCCCGCTTCGCTCGAGACGCAGAGTTTGCAGAGAGAAAATATGTTTTCTTTTCTGGTGAGAGGCCAGAAAAGAAAAAATCTTACAGCGTGATGGCAGTGAAGATAGTGGCAGCGGACATAAGAACACGCTTGTGAACATCATTCTTTGTCGGGCTCGGCATAGTCTTATTTGTTTTCCTCGTCCTGCAAGCCCCGCATTCTTTCTGCGGGATCAAAGGAAAACAAATCAAAAACTAAACTCTGTGTCCTCCGTGTCTGCGGTGAATAGTGGTTTGTCAAAGACTCCTTTAGGGGCACCATTCAAGCCACGCTTTTTATGGCTGGTGGTCGACTGTTTTTCAATCGACAATCATCAATCAACAATCCCAAGGCTACCAGTTGTAGTCTTCTCTTTCGATAATGGTGGCCACGCCCTGTCCGCCGCCGACACAGGCGTTGGCGCATCCGTAACGTCCTTTCTTGACGTCCAAGATGCGGGCTAAGGTGCCCGTCAGGCGAGCGCCGGTAGCTCCCAACGCATGACCGATGGCTGTGCCGCCACCCATGACATTGACTGTCTCCGGATCAAGACCAAGCTCCTTGATGCAGTTCAGCGCCACAATAGCGAAGGCCTCGTTGATCTCCCAGAAGTCTATGTCGGATGCCTTAAGCCCGGCCTTTTCTAAGGCCATCTTGCTTGCCGGAACCGGGCCTACTCCCATGATGGTGGGATCCACACCGGCAAAGCCGATGGAGCGGATGGTGGCCAACGGTTTAATTCCCTTCTTTTCCGCGGTCTCTTTTGACATAAGCACCATGGAGGTGGCTGCAGCGTTGAGGGGGGATGAGTTGCCTGCGGTGATCACGCCATCTTTTTTGAACGCCGGCCTGAGGTCTGCCATCCCCTCTAAGGTGGCATCTTGCCGCACGGCCTGGTCCTTGTTCACGGTCATGATTGTTCCGTCGTCCTGTGGCGCTTCGATCGGCAGGATTTCGCCGTCGAAGAACCCTTCTGTCTGGGCCTTGGCTGCCAACTGGTGAGAGCGGACGCCCCACTTATCCATGTCCTCTTTGGTAAAGTCTGTCTGGGAAAAGAGCTTTTCCGCGGTGAGGCCCATATTCATGGCCTTCATGATATCCCAGTGAAAATAGTCCTGGTTTGTAAAAAGGCCCAGATTCGGGGCAATCAGTCCCCGGTCAACCGTGTAGCCACCCATCGGGATCCGGGTCATATGCTCGTAGCCGCCCACCAGGACGATGTCGGCAAAATCCTGGGCTATTTCCATGAACCCGATCTGTATGCAGGCCATGGCCGAACCACACTGCTGGTCCACGAACTTGGCAGGGATGGTCTCGGGGAGATTGGCTAAGAATATGGGGAATCGTCCGCCATATGCCCACTGCTCACCGACTGCTGTTGCGCATCCGACGATAAAATCGTCGATTTCCTTGGCCTCAATCCCTGTTTTCTCGATCAACTCCGGGAGAAGCTTGGCCAAAAGCTCATCACCCCTCATTTTGCAGAACCAGTCTCTGGCCGGGTCATTTGGCCGGGATCTTGACTGGGCCGTTCTCAAATAACCTGCTATTACGACTTCTTTCATTTTCAACCCTCCCTTTACGATTTTGGATTTTGGGTTGCGGATTTTGGATTGGATCATCTCAAAGTCTGCGCACCCGAAGTTTTTCAGATTTTCGTCCTGTTAATCCTGTTAATCCTGTCGAAAAAATAAGTCAGCTAATCCTGGTAAAAAGTTTTTCCGGATCCGGCCATTTCGCTGATCATCTCTGCGGGTTTGAACCGGATGCCGTACTCGTTTTCAAGTTCAAGGAGTTTGTCATACACGTTTTTGAGTCCCCACTTATCGGCATACCGGAGTATACCTCCCCGGTAAGGGGGGAATCCGGTGCCATAGATCATAGCCAGGTCCATGTCCTGGGGCCGGTCGCAGATCCCCTGTTCCATCATGAGCGCTGCCTCGTTGATACCAAGGGCTAACATGGCGTCCACAACCTCCTGCCAGGACATCTTTTTGGGGGCGACCCCGTTTTCTTTTAGATAGCCCTTTATTGCTTCTAACACCTTCTGATTGGGCACAGGTTTTTCACCACTGTAGTCAAAATACCCGGCACCGGTCTTGCGACCGTAGCAGCCCGTTTTGTAGACCACTTCGGTCAGGGGGTGTATCTTATATTGCTCTCCCAATCTTTTTTCGAACGTCTTGTTCACATGATAATTGATGTCGATACCCGTAAGGTCTGCTAACGTGGCAGGGCCCATGGGCATCCCGAAATCAATCATCGCCTCTTCAATGACCGCGCCGTCCACGCCGTCGGCGGAGAGGAATACGGCTCCGCCAAAGAGGCCGCCCAACTGCCTTGAAACATAAAATCCCGGGCCGTCATTGACAACGATAGGGATCTTTTTGATGGCCCTGGCAAAGGCAACGCTGGTGGCTAAGGTCTGGTCAGAGGTTTTCTCTGCGCAGATGATTTCCAATAACGGCATCCTGTCGGCGGGGTTGAAGAAATGGAGCCCGATCATCCGCCCGGGGTCGGCGAGAATCGAGGCCATCTCGGTGATGGGGAGGGCCGAGGTGTTGGTCCCGAAAATCACGTCAGGTCTGCATATCCCCTCAAGCTTCTTCCAGATATCCTGCTTGATATTCATATCTTCCAACACTGCTTCGATAATCAGATCCACGTCTTTCAGATCCTCAAAGTTGGTTGTGGTGGTGAGTTGATTATCTATCATGTTATCCAGGTCGGCCGGTTTCATCATCTTTTTCTTGATAGGATATGCAAAGGTCTTGCGTAAGGCGGCCACCCCTTTACTGATCGCATCATCATTGATATCCCAGAGCACCGCATCAAAACCCCCTTTGAACAGCAGGTTAACGATTCCTGAACCCATGACGCCGCCGCCCAACATGGCGACCTTCTTGATCTTTGCCGGTTCAATCCCCTTGATCCGGGGGAGTTTGCCCGCGGCCCGGGTGTTGAGAAATATGCCGATAAGGTTTTTGGCCACGTCAGTGATTGCACAGTCGCTGAACAACCCCACCTCCATCTCGATATCTTTGTCAATATCATAGCTGAGACCCTTCTCAAAGGCTTCGATCGCCTTGAAGGGAGCGATATACCCCTTGCCCTTTTGAGCGGTCATCATCTTGGAGACATCGAGAAAGGCCTTTTTCTCTGCCGCGCTGGGAAGCCGGTCAGTCCTGTTACGTGTCATCCGGATTTTGAGGTTGAGTTCTCCTGAAATGAAGCGCCTTGCAGCTTTTATAGCGGTGTCCAGCAGCTCTTCCTGTGTTACAACTTCATCCACAAGCCCCCTTGAATAGGCCTTTTCAGCCTTTATCGGTTTCCCGACAGCGATCATCTCCAGGGCATTGTTAAGACCGATAAGTCTCGGCAGACGCTGTGTGCCGCCGGCGCCGGGGATGAGGCCGATCTGTACCTCGGGCTGCCCCAAATTGATCCCCTTGGCAGCCACACGATAGTGACAGACCATTGCCGTCTCAAGACCTCCCCCCAAACAGTTCCCGTTTATCGCGGCGACCACCGGTTTGGGACCCACTTCGATACTGCTTAAGAAGCGCGCCCCTTGCGAGGCCACCCCAAAAATATCATCCCTTTCTTTTACCATCTGGAGTTGAGTGATATCAGCGCCCGCGATGAAATTCTTCCCCGTGCCTGTCAGGACAATGGCCTTGACCTCGTCATTGCCAAAGGCCTCTGTTATAGCTTCGCCAAAATCCTGGCCCATTTGCGGCGACATCTGGTTTACCGGCGGGTTGCCTATGGTGAGTACGGCCACGCCATCCTTGAGTTCCACCTTTATGGTCTTGTATTCTGTTTTCATAGCTCTTCACTCCTTCTATGGTTTATAAATTGATTCCGAAAAACGCGTTCCTTTGGGTGCTATCGCTCTGCCTTGAATCATTTTCCGGAGTGTTAGAATGTTCTATTTCTTGATCTTCAATCATCAATCATTCTTGGTCTCTTCCTCTTCCCTGAGCTTTTTCCGGAGGATCTTCCCCACTACCGATTTGGGGAGGTCCTTACGAAATTCCACTATCTTTGGCCGTTTGTAGGGGGCTAATTTTTCCTTGCAGAATTCAAACACTTCCTCTTCAGTAATGGTTTCCCCTTCATTCGGGACAATAAAGGCCTTTACGGTTTCACCCCGGTACTCGTCAGGCACTCCGATGGAACAGGCATCCTTGATCTTAGGGTGCTGGTAGAGCACTTCATCGATTTCCCGTGGATAGATGTTGAATCCACCGGCGATGATCATATCCTTTTTTCTGTCCACAATAAAGAAATAATCGTCTTCATCCTGGACAGCAATGTCGCCGGTATATAGCCACCCGTCTTTCATCTGCCCCGCCGTCTCTTCAGGGTTATTCCAGTACCCTTGCATGACCAAAGGGCTCTTGATCATGATCTCTCCCGGTTCTCCCTTTGGGACCTCTTCTTTTCCTTCCGCCACGTCCACGAGTTTGACATCCGTATCCGGCCAGGGGATTCCAATACTTCCTACCTTATTGAGGCCCAGGCCAGGGTTGCTGATCCCG
>JAUWPC010000054.1 GCA_030611815.1 Desulfobacteraceae bacterium | reverse complement strand
TGCCTGAAAACGAAACCATAGAATGTCAGTTGGCAATAATCGGATGCGGTCTCTCAGGTATGGCAGCGGCCCTGTTTGCAGCCGAACAGGGGATCTCCACTGCCCAGACGGGGGTCTCCGGGGGTATGATCTTTGCCAGCGGTCTTCTGGACCTGGTGGGCGTTCATCCTGTGGAAAAGGGGAATAAATGGAGAGATCCCTGGGCGGCAATTGATGCCCTTGCAAAGGATATCCCCGACCATCCATATGCCCGAATAGAGAAAGGCGCCCTAAGGGAGTCAATGAAACAGGTGGTCGCTTTCTTAGGTGATGAAGGCCTCCCTTACCTGAAGGATGGCGAAAATAATTCAGAGATGATCACTCCTCTCGGGACTTCCAAATACACATATTATGTGCCGCAAACCATGTGGGACGGGGTAAAGGCCCTCAAGGAAAAGCCGCCCTGTCTCATTTTGGGTTTTAGCGGCCTGAATGACTTCAGCGCTTCGCAGATTACAGGAACCCTGCGGGATCAATGGCCCGCGTTACGTTGGCACAATCTGCAGTTCAGTAACAACGGGACTGCTGCAGGACTCGTTTCAGGAGATGTAATGGCCCGGGACATGGAGCTTTCGGGAAATTTAGATCGACTGGTAAGCGAAGTTCGACCTCATTTAAAAGATGCCGAGGCAGTGGGAATGCCCGCGATTCTCGGTATGGAACGATCCCACGAGATCGTTGAAGAATTATCCCGGGAATTAGGGGCGCGGGTATTTGAGATCCCCACAATGCCCCTCTCCGTCCCTGGGCTCAGGTTAAATGAGGCCTTCACGCGGGGGTTGTCGGCTAAGGGCGTTAAGCTCTTTTTCCCTAACAGGGTTATCAAATGGGAACAGGATGATGAGGGAAATTTTCTCCTCGGTATAGGCCGGAATAGACCGGATAAATGGATCCGGGCCGAAGGGGTGATCCTTGCGGCGGGGAGATTCTGGGCTAAGGGGCTCCGGGCCGACAGGGATAAGATCAGGGAGGCACTCTTTGATCTTCCTGTTTCTCAGCCGGGGGAGAGGAAAGAGTGGCACAGAGGAGGGTTTTTTGATCTCAGGGGTCATCCCGCAAACCAGGCAGGTATTGAGGTGGATGATCTGTTCAGGCCTATCGGCAAGGACGGCGGACCTGCTTTTGATAATCTCTTTGCATGCGGGTCGATCCTTGCCCACCAGGACTGGATGCGGATGAAATGCGGCTCAGGTCTGGCCATAGGCACTGCCTCGGCCGCGGTGGATGCTTTTTGTTCTTTTAGCCCTTGAAAGAAGCGCGATGTGATGTTAGTCATACAGACCTTGTTAAGTGTCTGTCGGTTTCATACTCTTAATCGTAATCTTAATCATAATCGTTTTGAGTAAGATTTTGAGTAAGATTACGATTATGATTAAGATTATGAAATAGGGAAGTTACATCATCTCAACAATGAGAGGATATCAGCCTAATGTCCCTTGTTCTGGAAAATATCACCAAAAAAGTTGGACGCGAAACCCATCTCTACAACATCAACCTGGAGTTTGAGACGGGCTCCCGCAATGTGCTCCTCGGCCATACCTTAGCGGGCAAGACCTCCCTTCTTCGGTTGATGGCAGGACTCGATAGACCGACTTCCGGGCGGGTATTGGTAAGCGGAGAAGACGTTACCGGCAAATCAGTCCGAAAACGGAGTGTTGCCATGGTCTATCAGCAGTTCATCAACTACCCTTCTCTCACTGTCTATAAGAATATCGCCTCGCCTTTGAAAATTGCCAGAGTCAAAAAGGGAGAAATTGATCGGCGGGTACGCAGAACCGCTGAGATGCTACACATCGAGGAGATGTTAGATCGTCTGCCCGCCGAGCTTTCCGGTGGACAGCAGCAGCGCGTTGCCATTGCCAGGGCATTAATCGGGGACGCCGAGCTGCTTTTGTTAGACGAGCCCTTGGTGAACTTAGACTATAAACTGCGCGAAGAGCTGCGGGTTGAGCTTCACGATATTTTCGAGGAGCGCAAGGCGATTGTCGTCTACACCACCACGGAACCGACCGAGGCCCTGATGTTAGGGGGGAATATCGCGGTCATTGATGAAGGCCGCGTTTTGCAAACCGGTCTAACACCGGAAGTTTACCATAATCCAGCGACAACCAAAGTGGCTGAGGTCTGCAGTGATCCGCCCATCAACTTCCTGAAAGGCACGATTAAAGGAGGCGCTGTTAGAATGGGGTGGAATATTGAAATGCCACTTGAACACCATATGAAATCCTTGATGGATGGGGATTATATGTTCGGTGTACGTTCCAATCATCTTTCTCTATCCAGAAACGACAAGGAAGATGTGGAAATTCCGGCTAAAGTCGAATTGGCAGAGATTAACGGGTCCGAAACGTTCATTCATGCCGACTATGATGGCCTCCGGTTAGTGGTTCAGGAGAACGGGGTTCGTCTTGTCCGGATCGGAGCCGAAATAACCATATATGTCAGCCCGTCCTCTTTTTTTGTGTATGATGAGGCAGGGGCGCTGGTTGCGTCACCCTCTCGTGAGGCTGTTGAAGGAAAACTGACATAGGAGACTGTCATGGCTCGTATCGAGTTGAATGAAGTTGTTCACAGCTATTTGCCCAAGCCCAAAAGCGAGTCGGATTATGCCCTGAAGCGCATCCATAATGTGTGGGATGACGGGGGTGCATGTGCCTTGTTAGGACCCTCGGGCTGTGGGAAAACCACCTTGCTCAACATTGTTTCCGGTCTGCTTACCCCCAGCAGGGGGCGGGTTCTATATGATGGGAAGGACGTCACAGAATTGCCGCCGGAAAAACGTAACATCGCCCAGGTCTTTCAGTTTCCGGTGCTCTACGACACCATGTCGGTATTCAACAATCTGGCATTTCCTTTACGCAATCGAGGGCTCAGCGAAATCAAAGTAAAAGAACGTGTCCTGGAAGTAGCCGAAATCCTTGACCTGACCCCTTTTCTCAACAAGAGGGCGGAGGGATTGGCTGCCGATGCCAAGCAGAAGATCTCATTGGGCCGTGGGCTGGTTCGTAGCGACGTGGCGGCCATCCTTTTTGATGAACCGCTGACGGTCATTGATCCGCAAATGAAATGGTACCTGCGGCAGAAACTAAAAGATATCCATGAGGAATTTAAGCTGACCTTTATTTATGTGACCCATGATCAGGTGGAAGCACTGACCTTTGCCGATCAAGTGGCGGTGATGTTCGAAGGAGAAATCGTACAGATCGGCTCTCCCCAGGACCTTTTTGAAAACCCGGAACACAGGTTCGTTGGTTATTTCATAGGAAGCCCTGGAATGAACTTCCTGGAATGTACCATAGAGGGAAATGAAGCAAGGGTCGATGGCGCCGGCATTGTTCTGGACGAGGAAACAGCGGCAAAAGGACGTAAAGCCAGTGGAAAGCTGGAACTTGGGATACGGCCCATGTATTTAGAGGTGCATGCAAGGTCCGGTGACGGCATGGTGAAGGCCAGGGTCAAGGGGGTTGAAGATCTGGGCAGTTACAGGATTGTGGCCCTTATGCTGGAGGGTCAAACCTTGAAGGCCAGGCTGCCTGAAGACAAACCGGTTCCCGAGGGCGAGGTTTGGCTTGCCTTCCCGCCACAATGGACCAAACTGTTTGCAGACGGAAGGTTGATTAGTTAGTGCGGGTTACGGGTTGCGGATGCTGAAAAGATGAACATCGAACGTCCAGGTAAGCGAAGACTCCGACATCGAACATCGAATGGAAAACCAGAAAGACACTGACCTTTGGGGATGAAGGTTACGGGTTATGGGTTTAAAGGTTTTTCAATCGTCAATCATCAATCGTCAATCGTCAATCTACAAGGGGTGTTCCAATGGAAAAATGGCCAAATAACAAGGCTTGGTTACTGGTGCTGCCGGTTTTTGTCATCGTGGCCTTCAGCGCCATCATTCCCTTGATGACAGTGATCAATTATTCGGTCCAGGATATCTTTGGGCCGGGCCAGAGCGTTTTCGTGGGCACCGAGTGGTTCCGGGAGATGTTAGCCGACCATCGCCTGCATGATGCCCTGTGGCGCCAGTTCGTCTTTTCCGGGCTCGTGCTGTTGATCGAGATGCCCCTCGGTATACTCATTGCCCTCGCCATGCCGAAAAAAGGTTGGGGAGTCGCCGTCTGTCTGGTTACCGTAGCGTTGCCCCTGCTGATCCCGTGGAACACCATAGGGACCATCTGGATGATTTTTACCCGGCCGGATATCGGTCTGTTTGGCGCCGGGATGAACAATCTGATGGGCATTCCCTTTGATCATACGGATAATTGGCTCGATGCCTGGATCACCGTGATGTTGATGGAGGTCTGGCACTGGACCCCGCTGGTTGTCCTCATGGCCTATGCGGGGCTGCGGGCGATCCCCGAGGTCTATTACCAGGCTGCCCGGATTGATGGCGCGTCGGCCTGGTCAACCTTTCTTTACATCCAGCTTCCCAAGATGCGCGGTGTACTCACCATCGCCTTTCTGCTCCGTTTTATGGATAGTTTTCTGATCTACGCCGAGCCCTTTGTGCTGACAGGAGGCGGTCCCGGTAATTCCACCACCTTCCTCTCCATTTATCTCGTCAAGATCGCCCTTTTGCAATTCGACCTGGGACCGGGCGGGGCCTTTTCGCTCATCTACTTTGTCATCGTACTCCTATTCTGTTTTATATTTTACCAGGCGCTTCTTAGAGTCGGAAAAGGAGAGAAGGTATGAAAGGAAAGAAAAAAACCATCGGCCTTGTCATATACTTTATACTTCTGATGATGCCGATCTACTGGATGCTCAGCATGTCCCTGCGGTCCAACGCCGACATCCTCGCATCCTTTGCCCTGTACCCGAAGGGCCTCACATTCATGAATTACATGAGGATATTTACCGATTCAACCTGGTACATGGGTTATGTTAATTCCATGATCTACGTGGCCATGAACACGGTTATATCGCTGTCCGTGGCCCTTCCTGCGGCCTACGCCTTTTCACGCTACAGTTTCGTCGGTGACAAGCAGATGTTTTTCTGGCTGCTCACAAACCGTATGGCCCCGGCTGCTGTTTTTGCGCTCCCCTTTTTCCAGCTCTATTCCACGATCGGTCTCTTAGATACGCATATTGCGGTGGCGCTTGCCCACTGTCTGTTTAATGTGCCTCTGTCGGTGTGGATTCTGGAAGGCTTTATGTCGGGGGTCCCCCGTGAGATTGATGAAACCGCCTTTATCGACGGGTACAGCTTTCCGCGATTTTTTGTCACCATCTTTCTGCCGCTGATCAGGTCCGGGGTCGGCGTGACAGCCTTTTTCTGTTTTATGTTCAGTTGGGTTGAACTGCTGTTGGCCCGGACACTGACGGTAACCGACGCGAAACCGATCTCGGCAATCATGACGCGAACCATCAGCGCCACCGGTCTTGACTTTGGTCTGTTAGCCGCGGCCGGTATACTGACCATTGTACCGGGCGCCCTGGTGATCTGGTTTGTACGCAATCATATGGCCAAGGGCTTTGCCATGGGTCGTGTGTAAGAGGGAAGAATCATGGAGTTGACTTTAGAATGGATGAGATGGACCGTTCCGACGGCAATTTTCTGTAGCACCATTATTCTGACGGTGATTGCCATGGCCGTATGGCAAACCTTAGCCCCTTCCCTGGAACGTCGCGGTTTCCTGCCGATTCCGACCACACCGGGTGATCGGCTCTTCATAGGAATTCTAAGCAGTGCTTATATCTTTTTCGCATGGATCGGATTGACCCATTTTGCCCTCTGGATACTGCTTATTATTGTCGTGTGCTGGATTATTATTGTGATGGTTTGGGGATAGCGAAGGGGATTGCGGAATGCGGATTGCGGAATCCGAAATGAAAGGAGGTGGTGACGACTACAAGTAGATGGGGCTGATGGAATAGAGCCTCTTGTTTGCCTTGCCGAGTTTCCCCGCCGGGGTGAGACTCAACGAACAACATGAGTCGGCAAGGAGTGTGCGATTAACCGAATCGATTTGAAAGGAGACAACAGCAATGAATAAGAAGAGAACTCTTTTTTGCGTGATTGCCGCCTTGGCGCTTGTTTTTTTAAGTGTCCCCTGCTGGTCTTCACCGCAGATGGATGCAGCCAAGAAATGGGTGGATAACGAGTTTCAACCGTCTACATTGACCAAGGCTCAACAGATGAAGGAGATGGAATGGTTTATCAAGGCGTCCGCACCTTTTAAAGGTATGAAGATCAAGGTCGTCTCCGAGACCATTCCGACCCACGAATATGAGGCAAAGGTTCTCACCAAGGCCTTTGAAGAGATCACCGGGATCAAGGTAGCCTTTGACCTGATTCAGGAAGGTGATGTCATTGAAAAGCTGCAGACCCAGTGGGCCTCCGGGAAGAACATCTATGATGGATGGGTGAATGATTCTGACCTCATCGGAACTCATATGCGCTACGGGTATGTGGTTCCCCTGAGTGATTTCATGAAGGGCGAAGGAAAGGACGTGACCCTGCCGACCCTCGACATTGATGATTTCATGGGCTTATCGTTTGTTACAGGTCCGGATGGGAAGATCTATCAGCTTCCGGACCAGCAGTTCGCCAACCTCTACTGGTTCCGCTACGACTGGTTCAAACGCCCGGATTTCAAAAAGAAATTTAAGGAAATCTATGGCTACGAGTTAGGCGTTCCGGTCAACTGGTCTGCTTACGAGGATATTGCACAGTTCTTCACTGAAGTTGTTAAGGAAATCGATGGTAAGGCCGTTTACGGTCATAATGACTACGGGAAAAAGGCCCCGGACTTAGGCTGGCGTTTCACCGATGCGTGGCTTTCCATGGCCGGTGTGGGCAGCAAAGGCATCCCCAATGGCATCCCTGTGGACGAATGGGGCATTCGGGTTGAGGGTTGTACCCCTGTGGGATCGAGTGTTTGTCGCGGCGGCGCCGCCAACAGCCCAGGAGCCAAGTATGCGCTCCGCAAGTATATGGAATGGCTGCGTAAATACGCTCCCCCGGGTTGTTTGGGGCTGGATTTCTACACCTACCTGCCGATCTTAGCCAAAGGGAATGTTGCCCAGCAGATCTTCTGGTATACGGCTTTCGTGTCTGACATGGTCAAACCGGGTCCCACGGTCAACGCCGACGGAACCCCCAAATGGCGTATGGCCCCATCTCCTCACGGTCCCTACTGGGAAGAGGGGATGAAGTTAGGTTATCAGGACTGCGGGTCCTGGACGTTCATGAAGAGCACGCCTCTGGATCGTCGCAAGGCCGCCTGGCTCTTTGCCCAGTTCTGCGTGGCCAAGACCACCTCACTCAAGAAGGCATTGGTAGGGCTGACGCCGATCCGCGACAGCGATATCAGAAGCCAGGCCTTCACCGACCGTGCCCCCAAGCTGGGAGGGTTGGTGGAGTTTTACCGCAGCCCGGCGCGCGTGGCGTGGACCCCGACCGGGACCAACGTGCCGGATTATCCGAAGCTGGCACAGTTGTGGTGGCAAAATGTCGGCGAAGCGGTTTCCGGTGAGGTGACCGTGAGCAGGGCCATGGACAACCTCGCTCGTGAGATGGACAAAGTCATGGCGCGTATCGAGCGTGCCGGTGTTCAGAAGGAATGCGGTCCAAAACTCAATCCATGCATCGACCCGAATGTCTGGCTGAACAAGCCCGGCTCGCCAAAGGCGAAGGTCAATGAGAAGCCGCAAGGTGAGACCGTTGACTACGACGAGCTCATTAAGGCCTGGCGCGAGGGACGCGTGAAATAGGCATGAATTTACAACCCTGTTCATAGAACAGCTAACCCGGGCCGGCCATTTAGGCCGGCCCGTTTTTTTGCGCTGTGCGGTTTCTTTTGACAGGATTTACAGGATTTGTGAGATAGCTTTTCTGTTTCTTAATCATAATCATAATCTTAATCTTACTCAACACGATTATGATTAAGAGTACGATTAAGATTATGATACGCCCGTAAAAAGCACTTATCTGCGGGTAATTGCGAATTATTACCAGAAGTTAGCTTTAGGAGGATTAATCCAAATCTGTGAAGGCTTACAAATGAACAATATTATCAGGGAGGGAAACAATGGCTAAATACGTGGGCGCTGTGGATCAGGGGACAACCAGTACCCGGTTTATCATCTTTGACCATACCGGCCGGATCATGGGTCTGGAGCAGAAAGAGCACGAACAGATTTTTCCTAAGCCGGGATGGGTGGAACATAACCCACTGGAAATCTGGAAAAACACCCAGGAAGTCATCCGCGGCGCTCTATCCAAGACGGATATCGAGGGATCAGATCTCGCAGCTATCGGCATAACAAACCAGCGGGAGACCACCGTGCTCTGGGATAAGAATACGGGAAAGCCCTATAATAATGCCATTGTATGGCAGTGCACACGCACGGACGAGATCTGCAAGGAGCTTATTAAAGATGGGGGACAGGACAGGTTCCGGGATAAGACCGGTTTGCCCGTGGCCACTTATTTTTCGGGTCCTAAAATCAAATGGATACTCGAAAACAATACCGATGCCAGGGCTGCTGCCGAGAAAGGGGACGTATACTTCGGAACAATGGAGACATGGGTTATCTGGTGGCTGACGGGGGGGCCTGAAGGAGGGGCCCATGTAACAGATGTAACCAATGCGAGTCGAACCATGCTCATGGATCTGCACTCCCTGAAGTGGGATGACGACATATTAGGGCTTCTAAGTATCCCGAAACAGATCCTTCCTGAAATTGTTCCTTCCAGCGATACTGATTATTGGGGGTTCACCGCAAACGATGGCCCGGTCGGGGCCCGGATTCCCGTGTGCGGTGCCTTGGGGGACCAACAGGCGGCGCTTGTGGGCCAGCACTGTTTCGATCCCGGGCAGGCCAAAAACACCTAGGGAACCGGATGTTTTCTCCTGCTGAATACCGGGTCTAAGCCTGTTACATCAAGACATGGGTTGATTACTACCCTGGCCTATCAGATAAGGGGTCAGGACCCGGTATATGCCCTTGAAGGATCTATCGCCATTGCAGGGGCCCTGGTTCAATGGCTGAGGGACAACCTGGGGATGATTTCCAAGGCCCCTGAGGTGGAGGACCTGGCCCGCACTGCCGAAGACAACGGGGGAGTCTATATTGTGCCTGCGTTTTCCGGACTCTTTGCCCCGTACTGGCGCTCTGATGCGCGAGGGGTCATGGTGGGTCTGACGCGATACGCCAATAAAGGCCACATAGCCCGGGCCGTTTTGGAGGCCTGTGCCTACCAGACCCGTGATATTGTTGAGGCCATGAATAAAGATTCAGGGGTTGACCTGGCCCACCTTAAGGTGGACGGCGGCATGGTCTACAACGATCTCTTGATGCAGTTTCAGGCAGATACCCTTGCCGTTCCAGTCATCCGGCCAAAGGTTGCAGAAACCACATGCCTTGGAGCTGCCTATGCCGCGGGCCTGGCAACAGGGTTCTGGTCAGGCTTTGAGGAATTGAGCAAAAACTGGAGCGTTGATAGAACATGGGAGCCTGCCATGAAGGCGATTGAGAGGGAAGAGGGGTATAAGGGGTGGAAAAAGGCCGTGGAAAGGACCCTAAACTGGGTGGAATAATCTCTTTTTCATCTCCCTGTACCCCATCTCCATCAACGGCTTCAGGTTCATGATATCCGCATTGTTGTATTCAATAAGGGTCTTTAACGCTTTTTTGTCTCCCCACTGGTACTCATTCCAGAGCCTGACCGCTTCGAAGCCGTCAATTCCGTCAATATCTGTGCCACGATTTATACCAAGTTCTTTCTCGATCCTTTTCAGACCGCCGGCATAACCCAATTTCTTCAGCAGAAACCTGAGATCAATATGGGCCGCGGGCAATGAGATCCCCGGGAACCAGGATCGAATAAAGGGGAGATCAAAGGTGGAGCCGTTAAACGTTATGACAAGGTCGTAGCGGGCGATTGCCGTTTCGAAATCATTCAGGTTGATCCCATTTACAAAGGTCTGGACATCCGTCCCGTCGTAAATCCCTATGACGGTGATTTCATCCGTGTTCTGATAATACCCGGTGGTTTCTATATCGAGATAAACGGCGTTGTTTTTGAATGCATCATAGGTACGCCACATCTCCCCTGGTGGGAGGCGCTCACTAAAAAAAGAGGCGTCTTCTTTATGTGTCAGGGATGACTCAAGCTCCTGGCTGATAAATTCATCCCGGGCCGGAGAAATGATTATCTCTCCGTGATCGAGAAAATGTCTCCAGGAATGGATGCCTCGACACCAGAGCGCCTGTTCTGTTTTGGGGCCGATACCAGGGATATGGATGAAGGTTTGTTCGAGCATGGTTAGGTACTGGATACTTGATACTGGATGCTGGGTATTAGTCAAGTTGCGAGTTACGGGTTGCGAGTTAGGTTTTTCAATCAACAATCAACAATCATCAATCATCAATTCCAAGGGATTGCGGGTTTAGATCTTGAATCCTGAGGCATTGAGTAGTTGTTTCACCCTGTCAAGGTTGTCTCTTATCTCTTCAGGTTTGAGCTCCAGGGTCAGGGTTCCGTCATATCCGGTCTGATTCAGTCTTTGAAAGATTCCGTCAAAATCAACTGCCCCTTTCCCCACGGGCAGGTGGAGGTCGTCGTCAGATGAGTCTCCCCCGAGATTATCATGGAGGTGGATATGTCTTATCCTGTCCGGGAACTTCTCTATAAAACCGAAGCTTGTGTTTTGATCCGATAATAGCTGGGCATGACCTAAGTCGAGGGTGAGGTTCAAGGAGGGGAGGGCACCAAAGATCGGGGCCATATGCTCAGCGGTTTCGCTCAGGTTTTCTAAGCATACCGTGATGTCAGAATCTCCGGCCCTTTGCAGCACCCTCTTGAGGAACCCAACCTTGTATGTAATCAATTCAGGCACAACGAACCGGGGATCGAGCCAGAGATGAATTGTCAACAGTCTCATCTCCATCTGCGGCATTATAGAGAGGATGTGCATCAGCTTTGGAAGGTAGGTGTTTTCCAGGGTGTCAGCGTTGTTAGGGTCGCCCTCTCGCGGGCCGTGACAGAGGTAGTAGAGGCCCGACTTATCTCTGAGAGCCTGATATTCTCCTGTGTGGCGCAAGAACTGCTCAGGGTTTGTAATGGGAATTTCGGCGAACTGAAGCCCTAACTCATTGAGAAGGACCACGTCATCAGGACTGCGTGCAGTACCTCCAAGATGGACGTTAGTTAAATTCCTCAATTCCTCAATTCCTAAATTCCTCAATTCTCAGTATCTGAACATCCCGTTCTCGTAGACCACGACCTTTTTGCCGGAGGCAAGGTGGGCCGTAACGGTCTTTTTTTCGGTATTCACGAGGTCCCAGTGGAGCGCTGAATCATTGAACCCTAATTTGTCCTTCATATCCTTTGTGAGTTTCGATGGATCTCCGTCATAGGTGTCTGTGTACGATGCGCCCACGGCCAAATGACAGTTCCCATAGCGGCCCCCGTAATTCTCATCATAGAGCGTGCTGGCCATGAACCTGTTTATCTTGGAAAAGCGTTTATCTGTAAGGGAAAATTCTCCCACCCTGCGAGCCCCTTTGTCCATGAGTAGCTGTTTTTTGGTAAAGGTCTCACCCTTTCTGGCCTTTGCTTCGGACACTGAGCCTCTTTTGAACGTGAGCTTGACTCCTTCCACAAGATTTCCGCTCCTAAAAGAAGGCTGGTTGGCAAAGTAAGTGCCTTCGGTTCCCCTCCAGTCAGGGGAGATAAAGAGTTCAAAGCTGGGGATATTGTGGCCTGATATTCCTATCCATCTTCGCCTGTCTCCGGGCCGTATTTTGAGATCGATCCCCTCTGATTCAACGTGATAGTATGTTACGTCCATGCTGTTCATCCATTTTTTGATGGCAATGGCATCCTTGAACACGCTCTTCCATGCCCCAACAGGGTCGGGTTTATCTAAGTAGCACGCCTTTATGATCTGCTTGGTATACTGTCTGAGAGAAAGCTTAGCCTTTCTTGCTAATTCCTCGGTAGGCATCATACAGAGGGTCCAGCCTAAGGCGCCTTGCTCCTCTTTCTTCCGCATAATATCACGGAGCGGTTTCATCGCTACGGCAACCTTGCCGATCCTCTTGGGATCGATGTCAGCTAAGTGGGTCAGGGAGGTCGGTGCATGAAGATATATCCTGCCGTTGATATTCTTATAGAGGTCGTCCTGCCAGGAGCCCCTGAAGACAAGCTGCCTGTTGTTGGCCTTTTTGTAGAAACTGTACTCCATATCAGGCGTCAGGCTTGAACGGATGACCGGGTTTACTCCCATGTCTAACAGTTTTCCCTGAAGGAATTCCGCTAATCGAACGGCCGGCAGATCAAATTGAACCAACACGACATCGCCCCTTTTAAATTTTCCACTCCTTGCCGCCTTCAAGCCCCACAACAGGACATCGGCGTACTTATCCAACTGTTTCTTGGTTAGCATTGTTAATCCTCCTGATTTTGATTCTGACTTACGATGGTTTTGTTCGACTCCATATTCAGCATGACGCTTCTGATCTCTTTTTTGGGAAGTTGGGAGCGGACCTTCCCGTTAATTAAAAACCCGAGTCCGAGAACCCTGTCTTCTTCAGTAGAAAGGATTACATAGCCGTTATCGAGCTTTAGATCAACAGGAATCTCTCCACCCTCTAAGAGAGTTCGTAATTGGGCCATGTTTATTTGAAGTTTTGCTTTGCTGGCAAACCGGCCGAAGGTCTGGATAAACCTGGTGGTGGGCTTTACGAAGCTTCCTACCCTTTGAAAGGCCCTTAACCCCACCTTTGACACCTTGAGTTGTGAGGCCCAAGTTATATGGGTGACGTTTTTGATAAGAACCCAGCTTCTTTTCGTGCTGAACAACAGGTAATCGTCAAACAGTGCTTCAGGGATTCCGAACCGGTTTTC
>JAUWPC010000133.1 GCA_030611815.1 Desulfobacteraceae bacterium | reverse complement strand
GGCAATTTCACCTTCAAGTATCCGAAGACGATATTTGGGTACCCAAACAATATGATATTGGCAATGCCAGACTGTATGTGATAATTTCCTAAATCGGCTCATGTTGTTACTCCTTTCTTGATGTTGTGGGACAACTCAATTCCGGAGTAACACCGAGTCGTTCAAATGGCAAAGCCTTTGAACTCTGACCCGGTCCAGAGGGCCGGGTTTTATACAGCCAAATAAATGTCAAGAATCATTAAAAATGTCAGCGTTTAAAGATCAATTTCCTTTTCCTATCAAGGCTTTATGGTTACAACCTGAAGCGTAAGTGATCCCTGCATGACCTTGGGCGTCTTGATGAAGGTTGCGTTTGATGTTTGAGTCGTGAACGACGAATCCCACCCCCCTTGAAGGGTCAGTGATTTGGACTTGAGAAACGAAACAATATGGCAGGTTCCCCCACGATATCCTTGCCGTCCTCACTGGACAGAAAGTGGCTGCCTGTGCGAGGGATGAGGCGAGGTTGAGGTAACAGGGCGATCACCGGAGATTAGCCCTACGGCTTTTGACTTTACCCACCCCCTTTTCTTGTCAGGCAGACGAACCAGGCTCCATCCATCTTCTGATCTCTCCTGGTACACCACCGTCCCTTCATGAAGCTTGAAAAGAACGGTGTCATCCTCCTCGGGACCGGCCAGGATATTCACCTCTTTTTGGAGAATTACGGCACGATTATCGCTGCTGATCCAATAATATTTGAGGCCGAAAGAGAGACCCGCAACAAACCAGGAGGAGAGAATCAGTAGTAGTATGTAATAAAGCCATTCTGATTTGTGAAAGAGCCGTATTATTAGAGTTGCCCACAACAGGAGATTCAAGAGGGCAAAGGACCAGAACAGTTCATTCAGATTGAATGACTTTAGCCAGAAAAAAGCCGTCTCAATAAACCCGCGGGATTCCTCGATGGCATCCAGGGTCTGATCGCGGGCATGGGACAGGTTGAAATTAAGATCGGGATCCCTCGGCATTAAGAGCTGTGCACGTTCATACTCTAAGATCGCCCGGCCAAGCTGGCCCGCCCTGAAATAGGCGTTGCCAAGGTTGTAGTAGATCTGGTCTCCTCCGTGCCCGGACCGAATCAACTGGAGGTATCCCTCTATAGCTTCCTGGAAATCGCCCACCTTGTAGGCCTGGTTCGCCTTGAAGAAACCCTCTTCCCACTCATCGGCCCTCGCCTCGTGGTTGGATGTCAGGTAGAGCAACGCTACGAGGATGGTTATGGCTAACCGGATTCCTTTTCTCACCGAATTTCCCTTTCGATTTCTTTGATGAGCTTCGGGATTTCATCGTTCATCCTGTCCGCCGTCCGGGTCTGACCCGTATAAACAGTGTTTTCAAGCTCTATCAAAATCGCCCGGAGTTTTTGGGCCGTACCAGGACCTACCCCTTTTGATGCCAATACGTCAGCGGCATCCTCAGGGGTGAGAGAAGCGAGGGTCAGACCGAAGCGGTCATTGAAATAATCCCTTATGCAAAGGCTCAGGCTGTCCGCATCCTCCCTACCCTGCCGGCATTGCCGGGCCAGGTTTTTGGCCGCCCTTTTTGCCCTGTGGACAGGCATTGCACGGACGGACCTCCTCTTGAGCCGCAACCCCAGGAACGTTGATAAATAGAGAACAAAGGGCAGCATAAGGGTCAGCGAGAGGAACAGTCCCCCGGACATAATCGAGGACCGGGCCTCAAGGTTTCTGACAGATGTGTGCAGGGGAAGGATATCATGGCCTAACTCTTTAACCCCCTGCTTCGCTGATTTGTTAGCTCCATTTTGCTTGCCCGGTCTTGCCTCCACCATAATCATTTTCTCTTTTCCGGGGAGGATTATGAGAGGTTGCTTCGGGGTCTGAATAATGCGGTACTCATCGGTGTCGGGATCAAAAAAGCTTAAAGAGAGTGGAGGGATTTCATAATCGCCCTGTTGTTCGGGCACTATGGCCCACTTCATTGTTTTGAAGCCGGCTAACCCTTTAAAATCGGGGCGTACCTCAAAAACCGGTTCATCTGCATAGACCTTTATATGGTCCAGACTTGGCAGTTTCAGGTCCGGGATACGGTTTACGTTTCCCCTGCCGCTCACGCGGACTGTTAGGGTAGCAGATTCTCCGACCTTTATTTTGGACGGCGTAAGCGTGGCCTCAATCTTGAAGCTGCCGACAAGGCCACTGAAACCTTTCGGTTTTCCCTTTTCAGGGAGGGGGATAACCCTCAGCTCAAGTGCCTGGCTGGCGATGGTCACAGGCCTGCCCGCTCTAAAAAAGGGGTCGTCAAAAAACCCCCTCCGGGACCTTCTCGAATCATAAGCAGTCATACTCATTCGAGAGGGCTTAATGCCATAATTTCCAGCCTTGAGCGCCATCAGACCATATGGGACTTCTATGATCCGGTACGTGCTCCCATCGTAAACACCCTGGTATTCCCTTGGCTTCTCCAATTGCTTGAAGGCAAGGTGATCGAGTTCCGGGAGTTGAAGAGAAATATCTGATACACTAATTTTCAAATAAAGCTTCAGCGTATATGAGATTTGCTCTTCAACATATGCCTTTTTTGATGAGAGGGCGACGCTAAGAAATATCGGACCCCTATCAGGAGATTCAGAAGATGCGACCTTGAGGATCGTCAGGGTAGAGATATTGCTTTGAAATACTTTCCCTTTGACCTTGACCTCGGCCGGCCCTAACTGAAAGGTCCCTGGCCTTGATGGCTGGATGTAGTATGTATAATCGACGCTTGAGCTGAACTTGCCATTTACTATTTCAACCCGACTTGAACTTCCACCAGGGGATACCTGAAACGAATCCAATCCCTTTATGACAGGTGATGAATCGCAGCTCCTGGCACCCGATACCTTGATGGTCATTCTTATGGAATCAGAGGGTGTTGCCTCCTGTCTGTCCAATGAGAGAGTAACCGAGACCTCGGCAAGAGTCTGGCAGGGGACTAAAATAAAGATAGAAAATACCAACAGCAGAATCATCTTCTTCATCCTACCAATCCTTTCCCGATAAGACCCCGCGTCGCTTCCCCTTTGGGGTTTGAAATTCCAAGTATTTTGAACGATCCTCCTTGACGTTGTCTAACAGGGCCTCGGCCTTTTTCCTGTCCATCAGGGAGATGGCCTGGCCGGAACCCTCATCCTTTTCCTTTTGCGGCAGGGCCTCCCGCGGCTGGAGATCCCCAGAGAGGTCTTTGGGAGGCCTCTGTTCCTCATCCGGTTTTTTCTCCTGCCCCGGATCTTTATCCCTCTTTTTGTCCTGCTGATCTTTGTCTTGAGGGCCTTTTTTCTGAGCCGATTTATCGGGAGAAGACTTTTCCTCGCCCTTACCCTTTTTGCCGTCTTTGGACTGATCCTTCTTGTTCTCCTCTTTTCCGGAACACTTCTGGCCCTCTTTCTGTTCCTTTTTCTGCTTTTCTATTTTTCTGAGGGCAATTTCCAGATTATATCTTGCATTTTCACTTTCAGGATCGATCAAAATGGCCTTTTTGTAATGAGCCGCTGCTGAGGCAAAATTGCCCTGTTTAAAGGCCGTATTGCCCAAGTTATAAGTTGCCTTTAACCGGGTTTTCGAGTCTTCCGCCCTCCTCAGCACACTGGAAAATGCGGCTGTGGCCCCCTTATAATCCGCGCCCTGGTAATTGGCACATCCCCTGTTATAACGATACCGCAAGTCTTTGGGATTATCCATATCCGAGTCTGCATAGATCTTTTCAGCCTCGGCAAACCGACCCAGCCTGTACAGCTCATCCGGATCTTCCAAGGCCAAAACCGGGGTGCCAAGAAAAATCCCTATGACAACAAGAAGGAAGATTACAAACCACATTTTCCCTTTTCCCATCATCAATCCCCTCAATACCCGGATAAACCGGAAAAGTTAAAAGTGCCTAATCCCGCCTCAGATGGCGGGATTGGAGTGCCTAAAGTTGTGGTACGCCTTCGGCGTTTCAATCTAAAAAAAAGATGGCCTTGTTTTGGCCAACAGCCTAACTGGTGTTTAAAATGGACAGAATTCCTTAACTTTAGTGACTTTAGACACTTCAAACTCCAAACTTCACTTACTCTCCCTTCCAACTCCACCAATCAACCCCTCAAGGAGCAAAAAAAGAAAGGCAGCAATTACAAAGATGGCAAAGCGCTCCTCATAGACCTTTATCTTGCCGCTTTTCACTGTGGCAGCCTCTGTTCTGGATCTGATTCCCTCAAAATATAGGAGGTCCAGGTCGAGATCCCCGGCCACGGAGCGAATATAGCTCCCTCCGGTTATGGATGCGATTTCGCTGAGTCCCCCCTCGTTCAGCCTGGACAGGATAAGGTTGCCATCTTTGTCCTTTTTAAAGCCGCCCTTCCCCTCACCCGCAGGCACAGGTCCCCCGGAAGGGTCCCCAATCCCGAACACAAAGATCTTGATCCCGTCCCTTGCCGATTCGCGAACCGCCTGAAGTCCCTGATTCTCATTATCTTCGCCATCGGTTATAAGGAGAATTACCCTGTCGGTCTCCGATTGCGTGTCAAATGAAGAGATCGCCCTCTCTATGGCCGCTCCCAGATCGGTGCCCGGCACGGGGATAAGATCGGGGCCCAGCGCATTTAGAAACATGCTTAAAGCGCCATAGTCTAAAGTCAAAGGGCATTGAATAAAGGCAGCCCCTGAAAAAGCTACCAGGCCCACCCTATCCCCCTGGACCACCTTGATGAAGTCTGAGATCTCCCGTCTGGCCCTCTCGAGCCTGTCCGGCTTGACATCCGACACCAACATGCTGGAGGAGACATCGAGAACAATCATGATGTCAACTCCCTTTTGACTCACCTCCTGGTAATGGCTTCCCCACCGCGGCCCTGCCAATGCTAAAAGCATCAATCCCAATGCAGCCAACAAAAAGGCGGATCTTATGATTCGTCTTCCCCTGGCGATATCCCCGGTCAGACGATCTAAGAGCTCGGGTTCGGCAAACCGCTCCATTGCTCTTGTCCTTTGCCGGTTGTAAACTATGAAGAGAAGGGCCGTTATTGGCACAAGCCATAAAAAATGGAGTATCCAGGTGTGTGAAAGGTTCATGGAATTACCCTCAAGATCCAGGTCTTGAGCAGGATCTCCAAGAGGAATAATATAAGCGCCGGGATAAGGAAGTAGTAGAAAAGCTCTTTAAAGTGAAAAAATTCCTTGACCTTTACCTCGGTCTTTTCCGCCCGGTCGATAAGATCGTATATCTCTGACAACTCCCTGCTGTCAGAAGCACGGAAATATTTCCCTCCTCCGGTTTCAGCCACCTTCTTCAGGGTTTTTTCATCCAAGTCAACCTGCTGATGCACAAGACGGGTTCCCAAAAAGGTCTTCACCCTGAAGGGCGCAGGGCCTTTGCCTCCAACCCCAATGGTATAGATCTTAACGCCGAGTGCCCGGACCGCCTCGGCAGCCGCCAAGGGAGTTATTTCACCTGCATTATTTCTCCCATCAGTAAGGAGGATCAGGATTTTTGATTTGGCTTTCAGGTCTTTCAGCCTTTTTCCCCCGATGGCAATGGCAGAACCGATGGCAGTGCGGTCTCCGGCCATGCCGATCTTCAACTTATCCACTAATCCCAATAGGAGCCCTTTATCAACGGTCAGGGGCGACTGGGTAAAGGCCTCTTCACCAAAGACCACAAGACCGATCCGGTCGGTGTCCCTTTTTTTTATGAAATCGTTGACCACCTTTCTGACAGCGGTCAGCCGGGAGACAGGTTTATTGTCCAATTTGAAATCCAATGCCTGCATCGATCCTGAAGTATCAAGGCAGAGAATGATATCCACACCGGGGGATCGCACATCCCGAGACACGTTGTAGAGCTGGGGCCTGGCCGCTGCCAAGACCAAAAGGACAAGGGTGCATCCTCTCAGGATCAAGGGAAGCCTCGCCAGGACCTGGTTCCCGCCCCCGGCAAGGCCGGCCATCTTTGAGGTCATGGAATAGGTGATGCCGGAAGGCTTCCTCCATAGGGCAAAGAGAAGCCATCCCGCCACAACAAGGAGAAGCAGGAGCACGACCGGGTAGGCGAATCTGAACATCATCGGCCTACCTCCTCTGACTTCTTAACCCTGAACCGGTCTGATCTGAGGCCCTTGGTTGGCACACCCTTAGCTGTAAGGACACTTTCAAACGCCGTGCCGGTTTCCCTGATATAGGAGAGGGCCTCTTTTATCTCACCATCCTTCTTAGCCGGCGTGGGCGTAAGATCTGCGAATTTGACAAGGTCCGCCTGCTGCAGCAGGGGAAGGAGCTGCCTGTCTTCCTGCTTCTGAATAGAGAGGGCAATTTCCTGTGTGGTGTACTCGGCAGCGGGAAACCCCCTGAGTGATTCCAAATAGCGCCTCATGATTTCAGAAAATCGGAAGTAAAACTCCTTGATATGACCCTTTTCAAAGAGCCTCTGAGATTCCAGTTCATCAATCTCCCTTTTGGCCAAGGTATAAGGAGGATCTTGGGATATGCCAAAAGCCCTCCTGTTGCGACGTCTCCTAATCCACAGGAAGAGGCCGATACCTGCTGCGCAGGCTATCAGGGCAATGATCACCCACGGCAGGTATTTTATTAGACCTGACTCTGTTGGAATAATCCCGTATATCGGTTTTAATTGTGCCTCTTCAGGCTTTTCACCAAGATTAGACAGGACAGTCAGATCAACAGGGTCTGCTTGGAGCAATCCCTCTTTCCCCTCCCTGTCAAAATAGGCTAATGAGAGCGGGCCGGATTTAAACTGGCCGATTCGATCCACTAAGAGAGAGACCCTGATCTGTCCCGGCCCTGTTTGACGGCCCACAATGGTAAAGCCCTCAAGACCTTTGATCTGAGGATCTGGAGATAAGCGTGCGCCTTCAGGTAGGCGGTAGCTGAACGTAAGGAGAACGGTGCTTCCCACTTTGGCAGAAGGAGGATTCAGAGTGGCCACTAACCCGACAGGGGAGATGTCCGCACTGATTGTTGTCCTGGCCACTCCAAAGCAGAGGAGAATGCAGACAAGAACCACCCACCTGCCTTTCATTGTCTTCTCCTTCTCATCTCAAAGAGCCTGGCCAGCGGTTCAACCACCGGCCCGTTCGTGACCAATTCCACGTGATCGACCCCTGCCCTTCTGAAGAGATCTGTCAAATAGTCTCTCTGTTCCTTTTGATAGGCACGCCACCTCTCCCTTAGGCGTTTGCTATTGCTGTTGATCAGTGCTGTCTCTCCGGTCTCAGGGTCTTTAAGGGCGATCATACCCACCTCAGGGAGGGCCTCTTCGGCCGGGTCAGTCACCCGGATGACCGTGAGGTCGTGCTTTTTAGCGGTGAGCCTCAACGATTTTTCAAACCCGGTATCCATACAGTCTGATATCAAAAAGAGAATCGTATGGCGCCTTGCCACCCGGTTCAGGTAGGTAAGGACCGCATCTATGTTGGTGCTCAGGTCTTGGGGTTCATAGGTGAAAATCTCTTTGATCAGACGCCACACATGAGAGGCCCCCTTCTTTGGGGGGATATACTTTTCGACTCCGGAACTGAACAGGATGGCCCCCACCTTGTCATTGGTGCGGATGGCGAGAAAAGCGAGCATCCCTGCCACTTCAGCCATTAATTCCCGCTTAAATTTTCCTCTTGTTCCGAACAGGTGGGAACCGGAGAGATCTAAGATAAGGATAACGGTCAGCTCCCTCTCCTCGTGAAAGACCTTGACAAATGGGCGGCCGAAGCGGGCAGAGACATTCCAGTCGATCGTCCTGATATCGTCACCGATCTGGTACTCCCTGACCTCTGCGAACTCCATTCCTCTCCCCTTGAAGGCGCTTTCATACTGGCCTGCAAAAAGGTCATTGGCCAGACGCTTCGTGGTGAAGTGAAACCTCTGGATCTTCTTGAACAACGCCTCCGAGAGCATCTCAAGGCACCTCAATCCGTTCTAATAATCTCTTTATAAGATCATCGGTGCTCATCTCTTCCGCCTCTGCCTCATAGCTGAGAATAATCCGGTGGCGCAAAACGTCAGGGGCCATTGATTTTACATCCTGCGGCGTCACATACCCACGGCCGCTCAAAAACGCGTGGGCGCGTGAGGCCAGACCGAGCCAGATAGAGGCCCTGGGTGAGGCCCCATAGGTGATCATGGAAGCAATATCGAGACCAAATTCCTTTGGGTTCCGGGTGGCCCTCGTAAGCCGCACAATATAATCCATGATCCGCTCCTCCATATGGATCGCCTTCATGGTCGCACTGGCGGATCGGATTTGAGCCACATCCACTACACCTTCGATATCCTCCACCACCCCGCCGTAGACCCTCTCCATAATCTCCTTTTCTTCCTCGGCCGAAGGGTAATCGACCTTGATCTTTAGCATAAAACGGTCGATCTGGGCCTCTGGAAGCGGATAGGTCCCCTCCTGTTCAATCGGATTCTGGGTAGCCAGGACCAAGAAAGGCCTGGCCAACGGGAATGTGGTTTCACCGATGGTGATCTGATGTTCCTGCATTGCCTCTAACAGGGCGCTCTGGACCTTTGCCGGTGCCCGGTTAATTTCGTCCGCCAAGATGATGTTGTGGAAGATCGGTCCCTTCTTTATTTCGAAGGTGGCAGTGTCGGGCCGGTAGAACTGCGTCCCCAAAATATCCGCAGGGAGGAGGTCCGGGGTGAACTGTATCCTCTGAAAGGTTGTATTAATGGTGGCGGCCAAGGTCTTGACTGCCGTGGTCTTTGCCAGGCCGGGAAGACCCTCCAACAAGAGATGACCATCGCACAGAAGCCCGATCAGCATCCTCTCTATGAGGTTCCTCTGGCCCACAATGACCTTTCCTATGCCTGCCATAATCTGCCTGAGAACCAGGCTCTCTTTTTCAACCCTCCGGGTGATTTCCTGTATATCCAT
>JAUWPC010000364.1 GCA_030611815.1 Desulfobacteraceae bacterium | reverse complement strand
CCTAAAATCTCCGAGGCTGTACGGGTGTGAATATCCTGGTCTTGATTAAATGCCTCAATAAACGCCTCATCCCCTGAATAATGGGCAAATACCCTCAGCTCTATCTGGCTGTAATCTGCTGCCACGAGGTAATGCCCCTTTTCGGCGACAAAACCCTTCCGGATCTCCCTCCCTTCCTCTCCCCTGATGGGGATGTTCTGAAGGTTCGGGTTGCTGCTGCTCAATCGTCCGGTGGCGGCAACCGTCTGGTTGTAAGAGGTGTGGACCCTCCCCGTGGAGGGATCGGCTAACTTGACCAGTGCGTCAAGATAGGTGGATTTCAGCTTTGAGAGTGTCCTGTAGCGGAGGAGCAGCCTCGGTATCTTGATGGTCGATACAGAGAGTTTCTTTAATCCCTTTACATCAGTGGAATAGCGTTTGGTCTTGGCAGTCTTTTTCTGGCCCGGGAGGCCAAGTTTTTCAAAAAGTACATACCCCAACTGCTGTGGTGAATTTATGTTAAACTCCATATCTGCCTCGGCATAGATCGCCCCTTCCATCTCCTTCATCTCTTCTCCAAAGCGGCCCGACATCTCCCGAAAAAAACCCACATCAATCCTGATCCCGGTCATTTCCATATCCATGAGCACCGGGAGAAGTTTCATCTCGAGGTCATAAAAAAGCTTCTGATTTTTATCTGACCTCATCTTTTGATCGAGGATACTCCTCAATCTGAAGGTTATGTCCGCGTCCTCACAGGAATACGCGCAGGCCTTTTCCACCTCCACCTCGGAAAAATTGCGGGCATTCTTCCCTTTGCCCACCACATCTTCAAAACTGACCATCTTATGATTCAGATAATGCTGTGCAAGATAATCGAGGTTGTGCTGCCGGATTCCCGGATTGATCACATATGACGCGATCATGGTATCGAAGTTAATCCCTTTCAAGTCCACCCCGTGCTGCTTCAACACCTCGGCATCATACTTTATGTTCTGGCCCACCTTCAAAATCCGATCATCCTCCAACACCCCTTTCAGGATAGGGAGGGCCTCTGACCATTTGACCTGGTCAGGGGCGCCGAGATAGAGATGCGCCAATGGGAGATAGTAAGCCTCTGCTTCCTCAAAGGAAAAGGAGATCCCCACTAATTTAGCATGAAGCGGATCCGTGCTGGTGGTCTCCGTGTCGATTGAAAGGATACCCGCCTCCCCTATCCTCTCGGTTAAGGCCGTCAATTCCTCCTTAGAAAGGCAGAGGCTGTAGTCTCGGGGACCTTCATCTCTTGACGCAAACTGCTCCCACAACCCCCTGAACTCCAGTTCTCTAAAGATCGTTGCAAGTGCGTCACCGGATGGCTCACCGAGCCTGAGCTGCTCGATATCCTCATCAATCGGCACAAATCGATCAATGGTAACCAGTTTTCTACTCAAAAACGCCTCATCACGGAACGTCTTCAGGTTCTCCTTGAGTTTGTTCTTCTTTATCTCTTCTACTCGATCAAAAACATCTTCAAAGGAACCAAACTCCTGGATCAGACTGATTGCGGTCTTCTCTCCCACGCCCGGGACACCGGGGATATTGTCCGAGGTATCGCCTGAAAGCCCCATGACATCAATGAATTTCTCAGGCTCGAACCCATAGGCCTCTTTCAACGTTGAATAATCAGTAACCTTATCTTTCATTGTGTCCCACATGGAGACATCCGGCGTAATCACCTGTCTGAAGTCCTTGTCCCCTGTCACCATAACCACGCTGAAACCCTTCCCTTCACAGACCCTGGCCAACGTCCCGATGATATCGTCTGCCTCGTACCCCCCCAACTCGAACATCTTAAGCCTTAAGTTCTTCACCACCTCTTTCAGCACAGGGAGTTGCACTGCCATATCTTCCTGCATAGGGGGCCGGTTTGCCTTGTAATCTTCATAGATCTTATGCCTGAAGGTGGGACCTTTGGCATCAAAGACAATGGCCAGGTATCTTGGCTTTTTATCGGCAAGCAGTTTCAGTACCATCTTGGTAAAACCAAGAATAGCGTTTGTGGGAAAGCCCTTGGAATTGGTGAGGCCCCTTATGGCGTGGTAGGCCCGGTGAATGTACGAACTGCCATCTATTAAATAGACTGTTTCTTTATCCTGAGACATATATTTTAATACGCCCGTAAAAAGTCCTTTTTACGGGCAATTGCTAATTTAGGTATTTAGGAATTACGAATTATTATAAGCATTTAAACCTAACCCGGATAAACCGGAATTGCGAATTCAGGAATTTGGGAATTTGGGAATTGAAATATGAATCTTTTCCTTATCTTAATCCCTCAATTTGGCTCCATATAGCCATTGTGAGCAGAATGATACGTTTTAGCCCTTTGGGCCTTTGCGCGAGACCTGTTTGGTTGAACCGGTAAACGGCTACCCATTATTTTTATTATATTCCAACAAATCAGAAACGAAAAGAACTAATTTCAGGAATCGGGTTCAGAATAAAAGGGGGGACACATGAAAAGTGGCGTCAAGACAAAATGCTCCGTTACCGTGAAATCGTTTTTTTGACTTCACAGGACGACTGTTGGTTAATGCTGACTACCTGACACGCACCTACATTGAGCATTGGAAAATTCGCATCTTTAGTCGGGTAGCCGGATCAACATGACAGTGTGGGTCTTGTTCTTTCCAGAAGTCATAATCATACTCTTTTCCCTCTCACAGAGCCCACAGAGATCACAGAGTTTTTTGCTTTTCTCTGCGAGCTTAACACCAACTCTCTCTCCGAGCCGGAGGCCATCACTCCAGTACTGCCACTGCTTTCTCCATCACTCCAGTAATATTCATAGCTATTGACCGCTTTTGATAGGACTATGGACCTTGGACAATGGACCGCTTTAACATGTGACTCCCTTTTCAAGAAATAGGAAGTTGACAAATATCCTTTTTGTGATAATATTTTATCAAAATAACAACTGGAGGACGTCATGCCGCATATCAGACCCATATCCGACTTGAGAAATCGCGCCCATGAAATATCAGATCTTTGCCATGAAGAACGGCAACCCGTATTTATAACTAAAAACGGGAAAGGCGACATGGTAGTTATGAGCCTGGCAGATTATGAACGCATTCATAGTCTGCTTGAGCTCTATGATAAACTTGGTGAAGCGGAGATGTTAGACGCAGCAGGGGAACAGGGTATTACTCACCGCGAGCTGATGGAGCGTTTAAGGTCAAGAATCAAATGACCGACTCTTACAAAATTCGGTATTTAGGCACCGCAGAAAAAGATCT